>LUZF01000007.1 GCA_001602865.1 Bacteroidales bacterium Bact_14 | reverse complement strand
AGACGGCGTCCGCGGCGCGCCGGTAGCAGGCGGCGCAGCGCTTCACGTATTCCGCGCTGCGGGCCCGGCCTTCGATCTTGAAGACCCGGACGCCGGCGGCGGCGATCTTGTCCATAAACCCGATGGTACAGAGGTCCTTCGGGGACATGATGTACTTGTTGTCGATTTCCAGCCGGTTGCCGGTCTCGAGGTCGGTCACCTCGTAGCCGCGGCGGCAGACCTGCATACAGGCGCCGCGGTTGGCGGACGCGCCGTAGGTATGGAGGCTCAGGTAGCACTTCCCGGAAACGGCCATACAGAGGGCGCCGTGGGCGAACATCTCGATACGCACCAGCTCCCCGGAAGGGCCGGTAATCCGCTCGTGTTCAATCGTATCGCTGATTTCCCGGACCTGGCCGAGGTTCAACTCGCGCGCGAGGACGACGACGTCGGCGAACTGCGCCCAGAAGCGCAGCGCCTCGACGTTCGAGACGTTGAGCTGGGTCGAGGCGTGGACCTCGAGGCCGATGGAGCGGGCATAGGAGACGGCCGCCATATCGGAGGCGATGACGGCGTCCACGCCCGCCGCGCGGGCGGCGTCGAGCGCCGCGCGCATCTCCGCCAGGTCCTCCTGGTAAAGGACGATGTTCAGCGTCAGGTAGGATTTCACGCCGGCTTCGCGGCAGATGCGGCAGACCTCGAAGAGCTCCTCCGGGGCGAAGTTGTTGGCGGAATGGGAGCGCATATTCAGGCGGCCGACGCCGAAATAGACCGAGTCGGCGCCGCCCTGGATCGCCGCCTGCAGGCATTCGAAGTTGCCTGCGGGGCACATGATCTCCAGTTCCTTCCTGTCCATCATTTCACCCGTCCGACCAGCGACTGCGCGAAGCGCGCCAGCGCCCCGTCGCGGTCAATGTCCTTTACGTGGTCCAGCGCCCGGGCGGTGTAGCGGGCGATTTCGGCGCGCGCGTCGCCGGCGACGTCCAGCGCATCGTAGATACCGCGGACGGTATCGTATTTCAGCTGGGGGTCCGCGATCTGCATCGCGGATTCCAGATCGGCGGTGTCCCCGATCTTTTCGAAGGCGCGGAGAAGCATCCAGCTCTTCTTGTTGTTGCGGATGTCGCCGCCGACGGGCTTGCCGAAGACGGCGGGATCGGCATAGACGTCGAGGTAGTCGTCGGCGATCTGGAACGCAAGGCCGAGGTCGTAGCCGTAGTCATAGAGCGCGCGGGCCTCGAAGCCCGAGGCGCCGCCGATCAGCGCGCCGATCTGGGCGCTGCAGGCCAGCAGGACCGCGGTCTTCAGCCCGATCATCTCCATATATTCGGCCATCGGAACCCGGTCGCGGCTCTCAAAGTCCATATCCAGCTGCTGGCCGTCGCAGACCTGCGCCGCCGTCTTCGTGAAGACGGAAAGGACGAGCGGCAGGACTTCGCGCGGCGCGTAGGCCATCCGGCGGAAGCTCTCGATTGACATCACGTCGCCGGAGAGGATGGCGGTATTCACATCCCAGCGCTTCCAGACGGTCTCGTGGCCCCGGCGGGTATCAGACTTGTCCATAATATCGTCGTGGAGCAGCGTGAAGGCGTGGAAGATCTCCAGGCCCGCCGCCGGCTCCAGGATGCGGTCGTCCGCGACTTCGTCGAAGAGCGAGAAAGCAAGGAGGCAAAGGTGCGGCCGGATGCGCTTCCCCCCGATCGACATCATATATCGCAGCGGGTCGTACAACCCGGCCGGTTCCGCCTGAAATTCCAGGCCCTCGAACAGCCCCTTCAGGGTCTGTTTCATTTCCTCGTCAGTCATCATAGCAATAACAAATATACTAAGATTTCTCGACTTCGCTGCGCTTCGCTCGAAATGGCAGAAAGGCTTCGCTCGGAATGACAGAAAGGCTTCGCCCGGAATACAAAGAGACTGAAACTAATAGCAGAAAGAACTATTTTCCTGAGATCGTCAGAAAAATGCCGCCTCAGAAAAATAGTTCTTTCTGCTTTCTGTGAAACAGATTATCTTTGTATGTCTATGATATGTCCTTGAAAGGAATATGACAGGAGAAGCGACGGTCGTAAAGAACAGCGGGAGCCATTATGTGCTGTCGGAACTGCCGGCGTGGGAGCTGTTTCCCGCGCTGCTGCGGGGGCGCGTCCGCCTCAAGGGCAGCACCGCGACCAACCCGGTCGCCGTCGGGGACCGCGTCCGCTACGAGCTGGACGGTCCCGCGACCCTGGAGCATCCGGCGACCATCACGGAGATCCTGCCGCGGAAGAACTACCTGATCCGCAAGTCCGTCAACCTCTCCCGCCAGTCCCACATCATCGCCGCGAACCTCGACGCCGTCTTCCTCGTCGCGACCCTGTATTTCCCGGAGATCCGCCTGCCGTTCCTGGACCGCATCCTCGTGACCTGCGAAGTGTACAACGTCCCCGCAACCATCATCCTCAACAAGGTCGACCTCTACCGCAGCGAGGTCCCGGACCAGATCGAGGCCTTCCGGGCCATCTACGAAGGCGCAGGCTACCGCGTCATTGAGACCTCCGCCAAGACCGGCGAAGGCATCCCCGCCCTGCAGGAGGCCTGCCGGGGCAGGGTCTGCCTCTTCTCCGGCGAGTCCGGCGTCGGCAAATCCTCCGTCATCAAGGCCCTCGACCCGGCCCTCGACCCCAAGATCGGCGACATCTCCGACGTCCACCTCCAGGGTCGCCACACGACCTCCAACTACGAGATGTATCCCCTGCCGGGCGGCGGTTTCCTCATCGACACGCCGGGCATCCGCGGCTTCGGCCTCGTGGACCTCGAGAAGGAGGAAATCGCGAAATACTTCCCGGAGATGCTCCGGGTTTCCGACCGCTGCCGCTTCATCCCCTGCACCCACACCCACGAGCCGGACTGCGCCGTCAAGGCGGCCGTGGACGCCGGTGAAATCAGTGCGGAGCGCTACAACTCCTACCTCGGCATGCTCGAGGAAGACCAAAAATTCCGCTAAATTATGACCGGAAAGGCCCTTCACCGGGAAATCCTGCGGCTTGCCCTCCCCAGCATCCTCGCAAACATCACCGTTCCGATTGTCGGGCTGGTCGATACGGCCATCGCCGGCCACCTGGCGCCGGAGGGCGCCTTCAGCGCTGCCTCCTACATCGGCGCCATCTCCCTCGGCTCGATGCTGCTCACGCTCCTCTACTGGTGTTTCGGATTCCTGCGCACCGGGACCGGGGGGCTCACGGCCCAGGCCTTCGGCCGGGCCGACTGGGACGGCGCGGGCCTCCTGCTGGCCCGCGGCCTCGTCCTTGCCGCGCTCGCGGCTGTCGCCATGCTCGCGCTCCAATGGCCCTTCGCCAAAGGGGCCTTCCTGCTCGCCGGCGGTTCCCCGGAGGTCGAGACGCTCGCGCGGCGCTACTTCTTCATCCGCATCTGGGCGGCGCCGGCGACCCTCGCGCTGATGGTGTTCCGCGGCTGGTTCGTGGGGATGCAGGACGCCGTGAGCTCAATGTGGACGGACCTGATCGTCAACAGCGTAAACATCGTGGCGAGCCTGCTGCTCGCCTTCGGCATAGGCAGCTTCCCGGGCCTGGGCTTCGACGGCATCGCGCTGGGCACCGTCCTCGCGCAGTACGCCGGCCTCGCCTGGTGCCTCCTGGTCGTGCGGCGCAAATACGCGGCGCGGACGCTCGCGCACCTGGACCGCACCCGGCTGCGCCACTCCCTCTCCCGTCGCGAGCGCGCCGACTTTATGCGCCTGAACGGCGATTATTTCCTCCGGAGCGTGTTTTTCACCGGGATTTACATCGGCTATACGATGATTGCGGCGACTTTCGGGGACCTGCTGCTCGCCTGCAGCTCCATCCTGATGCAGCTGCTGATGCTCTTCTCCTATTTCACCGATGGCTTCGCCTATGCGGGGGAAGCGCTGGCGGGGCGTTTCATCGGCGCCGGGGACGGGGTGATGCTGCGCCGGAGCGTGCGCGCCGTGTTCCTCTGGAGCATGGGCATCGCCCTCGTTTTCATCGGCCTGTACCAGGCAGCCGGCGGACCGGTCCTGCGGATGCTGAGTTCCGATGGCGCGGTGGTTGCCGAATGCCGGCATTTCCTGCCGTGGCTGCTGGTGATGCCGCCGCTGGGCTGCGCCGCCTTCACCTGGGACGGCATATTTATGGGTGCGACCGCCTCCCGGCCCATCCGGAACACGATGTTCTGGGCGATGGTCGCGTTCCTTGCAGTCTGGGCGCTCGGCGCGCTGCTGTTCCACATCGAAGGGCGCGCCGCGCTGCACGTCCTGCTGGGCGCGTATTTTGCCCACCTGTTGATCCGTACCGTCGGCCTGTCGCTGGATTATCCGAAATATATCCTTATCTTTGTATGATTTAGGAATTCATCCATGGCAAAGAAAAACAGCCGTTCCCATACCGCGAAGAAGGCGGCCGCAGCGCGGAGCCGGAAAAGCAAACCCAGAAACTTCCCCACCTACACCGGAAAGGTCCAGATGACCCGCGACGGATTCATTTTCGTCCTCGTCGAAGGCCAGGACGAAGACATCTACGTCAAGTCCACCCGGACGAAGAACGCCCTCCACGGCGACACCGTGCGGGTGATGGTGCTCAAGGAGCACGGACGCGACCGCCGCCGCGAAGGCGAAGTCGTCGAAATCCTCGAACGCAGCACGAAGCCCTTCGTGGGCATCCTCCATTTCGTCGGCGCCCAGGCCTGGGTCCTGATGCAGAGCCGCAATATGCCTTACGACATCTCCGTCGACCAGCAGCAGGCGATTGAAATGGGCGGCAAGACCGGAATGAAGGCGGCGGTCGTCGTCGACCACTGGAACCGCAACGAGATCGGCCCGTGGGGCCACATCGTCGACGTGCTCGGCATGCCTGGCGAGAACAACACCGAAATGCACGCGATCCTCGCCGAGTACGGCCTGCCGTACCGCTTCGAGAAGGAAGTCGAGGACGCCGCGGACAAGATTTCCGAGGAAATCACCGAGAAGGACCTGAAGGGCCGCAAGGATTTCCGCGACACCTATACCCTGACGATCGACCCCGCCGACGCGAAGGACTTCGACGACGCCCTGTCGGTCAAGGCCCTGCCGAACGGCAATTTCGAGATCGGCGTCCATATCGCGGACGTCTCTTATTACGTCAAGCCGGGCACGGCCGTCGACAAGGAGGCGCAGGCGCGCGGCACCTCGGTCTACCTGGTCGACCGGACCGTCCCGATGCTTCCGGAAAAGCTCAGCAACAAGCTCTGTTCGCTGCGCCCGGACGAGGACAAGCTGACCTTCTCGACCGTTTTCGAACTGACCCCGAAAGCGGAGGTCGTCCACCGCTGGATCGGCCGCACCATCATCCGCTCGAACCGCCGCTACAACTATGAGGAAGTCCAGGAAATCATCCTCGGCAACGTGCCCGAGGAGCCGGGCATCCTCCAGCTGAACGCCCTCGCGGCCATCCTCCGCCGCAACCGTTTCAAGAACGGCGCGATTATGTTCGAGCGCCCGGAGATGAAGGTGGAAATCGACGAGGCCGGCAAGCCCGTCGGCGTCCACGAAGCCGTCTCCAACGAGTCCCACTGGCTCATCGAGGAGTTTATGCTCCTCGCGAACCGCACCGTCGCGGAATTCGTCGCCACCAACGGCCAGATGAACCACGTCGCGGCGAAGAACGCCAAGACCTTCGTCTACCGTGTCCACGACGAACCGAACACCGAGAAAATCCAGAACCTCCGCACCTTCGCGAAGCATTTCGGCTACAAGATGGGCGCGACAAGCAACGGCTCCGAAATCGCCCGCTCGCTGACCGACCTGCTCGGCGAAGCGAAGGGCAAGCCGGAGTTCGACGCCCTCCAGATGATCGCCCTGCGCTCGATGGCAAAGGCGACTTACACGACCGACAACATCGGCCACTACGGCCTCGCGTTCAAGTTCTACACCCATTTCACCTCCCCGATCCGCCGCTATCCGGATATGATGGTCCACCGGCTGCTGACCCTGTACCTCGCTGGCAAGGAAAGCCAGAAGAAGGATTTCTACGAGCAGCAGTGCGTCCACGCCTCCGAGCGCGAAGTCCTCGCCGCCGAAGCGGAGCGCGCGAGCATCAAGTACAAGCTCGTCGAGTTTATGCAGGACAAGGTCGGCCAGGAGTTCCCGGGCCACATTTCCGGCCTTACGGACTGGGGAATGTACGTCGAGATCGAGCCGACGAAGATCGAAGGCATGGTCTCCCTGCGCGAGCTCAAGTCGGACTTCTATGAGTTCGACGAGGAGCGCTACCGCATCGTCGGCAAGCGCACGCGCCGCATCTTCCGCCTCGGCGACCCGGTGCGCATCAGGGTCAAGGCGACGAACCTCGAGCAGAAACTGCTTGACTATGAATTAATCGAAAAAAACATACAGCAATGAACAGAAAAGTACTCCTTATGATCCTCGACGGCTGGGGCGAGGGTGAACACAATTATTCCAACGCCATCTGGACGCAGGGCACGCCGGAAATCGACGCACTGCGCGCCAAGTATCCCAGCGGCCACCTGCAGGCCTGCGGCGAATATGTCGGTCTCCCGGACGGGCAGATGGGCAACTCCGAAGTGGGACATATGAACCTCGGCGCCGGCCGCGTCGTCTACCAGGACCTCGTCAAGATCAACATCGCCTGCCGCAAGCACGCGCTGATGGAGAACGCCGAAATCAAGGCAGCCTACGAGTATGTCCAGAAGAGCGGGAAGAAGCTCCACTTTATGGGCCTCTGCTCCCACGGCGGCGTCCACTCCTCCCTGGAGCACCTCTATGAGTTCCTCGCCGAGGCGAAGAAAGCCGGCATCGGCGACAGGACCTATGTCCATTGCTTCATGGACGGCCGCGACACCGACCCGCGCAGCGGCTACGGCTTCGTGGAAGAGCTGGAGCAGAAGATGAAGGAGACCGCCGGCAAGGTGGCGACCGTCTGCGGCCGCTTCTACGCGATGGACCGCGACAAGCGCTGGAACCGCGTGAAAGAGGCGTATGATATGCTCGTGGAGGGCAAGGGCGCGCAGTTCGCCTCCTCGCTCGAGGGCATCCAGGCCTCTTACGACGCCGACGTGACGGATGAGTTCATCAAGCCGATCGTCGTGACCGAGAACGGCGCACCCGTGGCGAAGATCGAGGAAGGCGACGCCGTGATCTTCTACAACTTCCGCAACGACCGCGCCCGCGAGATCACGAGCGCGCTGACCCAGAAGGATATGCCGGAGGAAGGGATGCACACGATTCCGTTGTACTACTGTTGCCTGACCCCGTACGACGCTTCCTTCACCGGCCTGCACATCCTTTTCGACAAGGAGCTTGTCAACGACACGCTCGGCGAGACGGTCTCCAAGGCCGGCAAACGCCAGCTGCGCATCGCTGAAACGGAGAAATACGCCCACGTGACCTTCTTCTTCAACGGCGGCCGCGAGCTGCAGTTCGAGAACGAGGACCGCATCCTCGTGAACTCCCCGAAGGTCCCGACCTACGACATCCTGCCGCAGATGAGCGCCCCGGAGGTTGCCGAGAAGCTGATCGACGCCATCCGCACCGAGAAGGAAGACCTGATCATCCTGAACTTCGCCAACGGCGATATGGTCGGCCACACGGGTGTTTACACGGCTGTCACCAAGACGGTTGAATGCATCGACAAGCTCGTCGGCCGCGTGGTCCGCGAGGCCATCGCCCACGACTACGTCGTCCTGCTGACCGCCGACCACGGCAACGCCGACTTCGAGGTCAACCCGGACGGCACGCCGAACACGGCCCACTCGCTGAACACGGTCCAGTTCGTCGTTATGAACGCCGGCGACGAGGTCAAGACCGTCAAGGACGGCGCCCTCTGCAACGTCGCGCCGACCATCCTGAAACTGATGGGTATCCCGCAGCCTGCGGCAATGACCGAAGAACCGCTGATCTAGCGATGGTATACAAGTTCAAACCCATCCTGAAGACGCTGGTCTGGGGTACGGAGAAATGGGTCCTTTCCGGGGTGCCGGGCTGCGAGTCCGTCGTCGCGGAAGGGCCCGAAGCCGGGAAAACGCTGAGCGAAGTCTACGGCGGCCCCTTCCCGCTCCTCGCGAAGTTCATCGACGCCCACGACGACCTGAGCATCCAGGTCCATCCCAACGACGACCTGGCCTGGGAGCGCCACCGCAAGCGCGGCAAGACCGAAATGTGGTATGTCATCCGTTCGGAGCAGGGCCACCTGCTCTCGGGCTTCGCCCGGGAGGTGTCCCGCGACGAGTACGTCCGCCGCGTCGCGGACGGGACGATCCCCGAAGTGCTGCACCGCTACGACATCGAGGAGGGAGACGTGTTCTTCCTACCCGCCGGACGCATCCACGCCATCGGCGGCGGCTCCTACCTCGCCGAGGTCCAGCAGGCATCGGACGTGACCTACCGCATCTACGACTACGGCCGCCTCGGACTCGACGGCAAGCCGCGGGAGCTCCACACGGAGCTCGCGTTGGACGCCATCGACTGGCGCGTGGAGCCGGACTACCAGACGCACTATGAGCGCCTCTCCAACGCCGAGACCCCGCTCGTCCAGTGCCCCTGCTTCACGACTTCCCTGTTCGACCTGACCGCCCCCGTCGAAAAAGACCTCCGCGACATCGACAGCTTCTATATGATCCTCTGCATGGAAGGCGACGCCACCGTCAACGGCGTCCCCGTCACCGCCGGCGAGGCCATCCTCCTCACCCGTGACGAACCCGCCGCCCGCCTGACCCCCTCCCCCTCCTGCAAGCTCCTCGCTTCCTACGTGTAGCCTCCGGGAACGAGTCAAATCGCAAGATTTATATCAAAATAGTCCCTTTTTTAGAATATAGTTCGTATTTTTGACAAGAATAACGAGCTATATATGATAGGGATTGGCATTATCGGATGCGGCAAGATCTCCCAGGTGAGGCATCTGCCGGAGTACCGGGACAACCCGGACGCGAAGATTATCGGATTGTTCGATATCAACTATGAGCGCGCGAAGGCGCTCGCGGAGGAGTATGGCGCCACGGCGTACAAGAGCCTGGACAAGCTCCTGGCCGACGAGCGCATCGACGCGGTGAGCGTCTGTACGGCGAACTACAACCACTGCGAAGCGACCGTCAAGGCCCTCGAGGCCGGAAAACACGTCCTCTGCGAGAAGCCGATGGCGACGAGCATCGAGGAGTGTGAGCAGATGGTCCGCGCAGCCGCCAAAAACAAAAAGAAACTGATGATCGGCATGAACCAGCGGCTGGCGAAAGCCCATATCCGCGCCAAGAAGCTGATCGACCAGGGAGAAATCGGGCGCGTGCTGACCTTCCGCACCATCTTCGGCCATTCCGGCCCGGAGAACTGGAGCGTCGATCCCGGCAAGGGAACGTGGTTCTTCGACAAGAACAAAGCGGCGATGGGCGTCATGGCCGACCTGGGCATCCACAAGACAGACCTGATCCAGTACCTGGTCGGCGATAAGATCGTCGCCGTGACTTCCAAACTTTCGACCATCGACAAGACGGACCTGGTCGGAAAGCCGATTTCCGTCGATGACAACGCCGTCTGCGTCTATGAGATGAAGGGCGGCGCCGTCGGTACGATGATCGCCAGCTGGACGTATTACGGGGAAGAGGACAATTCCACCGTCATCATCGGCACGAAGGGCACGATGCGCATCTACGACAGCGGCAAGTACCCTGTCGAAATCCGCAACATCGAGCACGAGAAAATCATGGTGAACGTCGAGGCCATCCAGACCAACGACAACCAGACCAAGTCCGGCGTCATCGACGCTTTCGTCAAATGCGTCCGTACCGATACCGAGCCGCCGATTACCGGCAAGGATGTCCTGGCGGCGATGCGCGTGGTCTTCGCGGGTATCAAGTCTTCTGAAGAGGGATGCCGGGTAGAGATTCCGGAAAATATGTAGGAAAAAGGAAGTTTTTTCGTACCTTTAGGATTACCATTGACAAACGAACCATATGAAAACACTCAGACTAACCCTCATCCTCTTCCTTGCAGCCATGGGAACCGCATTTGCACAGCAGCCGCAACAGCAGGCGCAGCAACAGCAGCAGCGTCGCAAGACCGTCAGCATCCTGGAAATCTACGACGTTGAAGCCGGGACCCGGACCGTCGTCCGCGAATTCGAAGGGACCATCGAGGCCCCGAACTGGACCGTCGACGGCCGCTGGCTGATCTACAACAGCGGCGGACGCCTCTACAAGATCTCCCCCGACGGCAAGAGCGAGCCGTTCCTCCTGGACACGGGCTACGCCAACCGCTGCAACAATGACCATTGCCTCTCCTTCGACGGGCGCTACATCGCTGTCAGCCACGGCACTGCGGAAGACCGCCAGTCCCGCATCTACACGCTCCCGATCCAGGGCGGTACGCCGCACCTCGTAACCCCGCTCGGCCCGAGCTACCTCCACGGCTGGAGCCCCGACGGCAGGACCCTCGTCTATTGCGCGAGCCGCAAGGGAGAATATGACATCTACGCCATCCCCGTGGAAGGCGGTGTCGAAGTTCGCCTGACGGAAGCCGAAGGCCTCGACGACGGTCCGGAATATACCCCGGACGGCCAGTGGATCTGGTTCAACTCCGTCCGCACCGGCCTGATGCAGCTCTGGCGCATGAAACCGGACGGCAGCGAGCAGCAGCAGATGACCTTCGACGAGGACCGCAACTCCTGGTTCGGCCACGTCTCCCCCGACGGCAAGCAGGTTGTCTACATCACCTACAAGAAGGGCGACCTTGAACCGAACCAGCACCTCGCCAACAAGAACGTCGAGCTTCGCATGATGCCGGCCGGCGGCGGCGAGCCCAAGACCGTAGTCACCCTCTTCGGCGGCCAGGGCACCATCAACGTCAACTCCTGGGCCCCCGACAGCAAGCGCTTCGCCTTCGTCAGCTACCGCCTCGAAGACTAGCGGTGGCAGCTAAATAGCTGATTTATAGCGCTATAAGCAAACCGGAAGACCTCAAAATAAAGGTCTTCCGGTTTGCTTATTGTGCCGTCCTTCAACTATTTAACCGCCACCTGGCCAGATGACACCTGTCTCTCAGGGTAGTATTCTTTCATTACGCGCTTCGCCAGATTGAAATGACAGGAAGGGTGCAGGGGGGAAATATGAAGGCTTAAAGTAGTGCCGAATGGCACTACTTTTTTAAGCCGCGGGCGCGGAGCATCGGGGCGGTGTCGGGTTCGCGGCCACGGAAGGACTTGTAAAGGGTCATCGGCTCTTCGCTGCCGCCCTTCTCCAGGAAGGTTTCCTTGAACTTCCTGGCGAGGGCGAGGTCGAAGACGCCGTTCGGGGACTCCTCGAAGGCGGCGAAAGCGTCCTTGTCGAGGACCTCCGCCCAGAGGTAGCCGTAGTAGCCGGCGCTGTAGCCGCTGGCGAAGATGTGGTTGAAGTAGGTCGTGCGGTAGCGCGGGATGATCTCGTCGATGAGGCCCATCTCCTTGCAGACCTTCGCCTCAAAAGCGTCTACCTCAATGCCATCGATGCTCGAGAGCTCGTGCCATTTCATATCCAGGATGGACGCGGCGCAGAGCTCCGTCGTCATGAAGCCCTGGTTGAACTTCAGGGAGTTGTTGATCTTTTCGACCAGCTCCGCCGGGATGACCTCGCCGGTCTGGTAATGCTTCGCATACTGGGCGAGGAGCTCGGGCTGGAAGGCCCAGTTCTCGTTGAACTGGGAGAAGACCTCGACGAAGTCGCGGGCGACGGAAGTACCGCTGACAATCTTGTAGTGGCACTTCGAGAGGAAGCCGTGGAGGGCGTGGCCGAACTCGTGGAAGGCGGTCTGGACCTCGTCCACCGTCAGGAAGGCGTGGCCGTCCGCGTCGGGGGACGTGAAGTTCGCGACATTCACGATGATCGGGCGCACGTCGGTGCCGTCCGCCTCCGCATACTGCTCGCGGACATTGTTCATCCAGGCGCCGCCGCGCTTCGAAGAGCGCGGGAAATAATCGCAGGTGAAGATGCCGATCAGGGAGCCGTCGTCGTAGGTCAGCTTGTAGGTCTCGACCTCGGGGTTGTAGACGGGAACGCCCTGGAGGGGCTCCACATTCACGCCGTAGAGCGTTTTCGCGGCAAGGAAGATGCCCTTCTTGACATTGTTGATCTCGAAATAGGGCTTCGTCAGGCTCTCGTCCAGGTCGTATTTCTCCTTGCGGACCTTCTCGGCATAGTACCACCAGTCCCAGGGCTGGATCTTCGTCCCCTGCGGGAGGACGCCGGCGGCGATGTCGCGGTCCATCACCTTCTGCATATCCTTGATCTCCTCCTTCGCCTTCGCGACGGCGGCTTTCATAATGTCGGCGAGGAACGCGTCCACGGTCTCGTGGTCGTGGGCCATCTTGTTCTCGAGGATGTAGTCGGCCGGGTTGTCATACCCCATCAGGCGGGCCTTGCGGATGCGGAGGTCGATAATGTCCAGCGCGAGCTGGCGGTTGTCGTGGTCATTTCCGTTGTGGCCGCGGCTGGAGTAGGCCTTGAACATCTGCTCGCGGCGCGCGCGGTCGGCGGTCTCGGTCATCGCGGTCGGGTAGGCGGACACGCTGATGCCGAACTGCTCCTTGAAGGCGTTGCTCTCCGCCAGGATGTTGTTGCCGAGCTTGTTGGTCTTGACGGAGATCTCCGTGTTGATGGCGCGGAGCTCCTCCTGCTCCTTCTCGCCCAGGCCGATGCCGTTGCGCTCGAAGGCCTCGTAGTACTTCTTGAGGACCATCTGCTGCTCGCGGGTGAGCTTGCTCTGGTCGGCGTTGTAGACGGCGGCGACGCGCTCATAGAGCGCCTTGTTCATATAGATGTTGTCGCTGTGCTCCGACTCGAGCGGAGTCACCTCCTCGACGATGGCCTCCAGTTCGGGGGAATTCTCCGTCTCGGCGACATTGTAGAGGACGCCGCCGACCTTGGCCAGGAGCGCACCGGAGAGATCCAGCGCCGCGATGGTGTTTTCGAAGGTCGGGGCCTCGGGGTTGTTCACGATGGCCTCGATCTCCTTGGTCTGTTCGGCGATGCCGGCCTTGATCGCCGGAACGTAATCATCGAGGCTGACCTTCTCGTAGGGAGGAATGCCGTAAGGGGTGTCCCATTCCTGGAAGAACGGGTTTTTCTCGGTATTGCAAGCGGAAAGCGTCATAACTGCTGCGAGGAACAAAAGGGCTTTTTTCATAAGTCGTTTATTTGGAAAGGATGATGTAGGTGGGGAGATGGTCGGAATAGCCGTCGATGAATTCGCCGTTCGAGAATGTGCGGAAAGGGGTCCCCTTGTAGCGGCCCGACTGCTGGATCAGGAAGTCCGGCTTGAAGACACGGCCGTAGAACTTGCCTTGCTCGACAGGCTGGATTTTCAGCGTGCCGGCGGGGGCGTTGACGACGTTGTTGTTCACGAGGATCTGGTCGAAGATCTCCCAGGTGCCGCGGTACTCCATCGAGCCGTAGCCGGCCTTCAGCATCGACATAAACGGGGAGAAGAATTCCTTCGGGGTCATTTCGGCGATGGTTTCGCGCGCGTGGAGGTACTCGGTCATACTGGCGTCGACGGGGTCATCATTCATATCGCCCATCACGGCGATCTTGATGCCTGGGTACTTTTTCATCAGGGCCATGGCGTCCTGGTAGACGATCTCGGCGCCACGGGCGCGGAGGTCCATCCCCTTGTCGCCCCGGCGGGACGGGAGGTGCGCCACGTAGACGGCGAACATCTCGCCGTCGAGCTTCCCGCGCACCATCAGCACGTCGCGGGTCGAAAAGGCGGCCTGCTCCTCCTTGTTGTACTCGAACTCGATGTCGCTGTTGAAGTCATACGGGATGCTCCGGCTCTCGAGGACCTTGAAACGGTCCGGGCGGTACAGGAGCGCGCAGTCGATGCCGCGGCCGTCCCCGCCCTCGTGGTGGACGAACTTGAAGCCGGCCTTCGCGAGGTCCTCGCAGGCGACCAGGTCCTTCAAGACGTGGTCATTCTCCACTTCGGCGAGGCCGAGGACGGCGTGGAACTGGCCGTTCTCGGTCGCAATCGCGCGGATCGCCCGGGCGATGTTGTTCAGCTTCCTGCGGTACTTGTCCGGCGTCCACTTGTTCTCGCCGTCCGGCAGGAACTGGGAATCGTCCCGGTCCGGGTCGTCCAGCGTGTCGAACAGGTTTTCCACGTTGTAGAAACCCACGACGGCGAAGTTCTCCGTCGTCTTCTTTTTCTGGCCGCACGCCGACGTGCCGGACAGCACGAGCAGCGCCAGGAGCATACAAATCAGTCTTTTCATCGGTTATCGGGGATTGTTATTCTTCTACGGGAATGATCTTGTAGCCCTGGACGAACTTGGGATACAGGACCAGGATCTGGCGGGTGCCGTCCTCGTGGGTGCACACCCAGACACGGCAGAGGGTATGGTCATTCTCCAGGGCCATGCACTCGACATAGTCCCAGCCGCCCCGGGTCTGATGGACATAGCTGTCCGTCAGCAGGTTATACGTAAGTTCTTTTCGGGGCAGGCGCACGGTGAGGAGCTTTCCCTCCTGGTCCAGGACCAGCTCTCCCCTGGTCTTCCGCCAGCGGTGGATGTCCAGCTCGGACACGGAAGTCTCGTAGGTCGTCATAGCGACCTTGACGCCGGTCTCCAGCCGTCCCCAGCCGGAATGCGTAATCGTATACGTCTCTTTCTGGGCAAAGGCCCATTCGCAGCTAAGCAACAGCGCTGCGACCATAAACAGGATGATGCGTTTCATAGTATAAATCAGTTATTCCACCACCAGTCGACGGGATCCTGCGCCTCGACGGTTTTCTGCGTGTCCGCGGGAAGGTTCACGAAGAAATCCAGGCCGAGCAGGTCTTCCAGGGTATCCAGGCTGAGGGCCTGGGCCTTGACGGCGGCGTTGGTATTTTCGTATTTGCGGTGTTCGAAATAGAAACCGATCCCGATGTAATTCCCGGTCCCGGTGCCGAAGTCGCCGCCCTTCTTGTAGGCGAGCAGCGCCTTGAAATAGCCCGTCGGCACGGTGACATCCTTGCGCTCGTTGTCCTGGACCTTCTCGCTTGCACCGCGCAGGTCGGCGCCGGTCACGACATACAGCGTGTCGCATTTGCCGGCCCAGGTACGCACCTTACTTTCAAGCGTGCTCCAGATTCCTCCGTTGAAATCATTGCGCTGCGGGGTCATATTCGCGCCGTAGTAAGTCTCGACGTTGGCGCCGTACGCGTAGCGGTCGGCGGACGGGATCTGATGGCCGCGATCATAGGTGCTGCTCAGGGAATAGCCCTTGTACAGGACGGCCTGGTCTGCCTTCGGAACCTTCGGGTCCAGCCCCCACGGCTCCGGATCCGGGCGGTTGCCGGTGCCCTTCAGGCCGTTGTTGAGCGGATACGCCACCCAGACGGCGACACGGGCGGAGGGATCATAGTAATAGGAATAATTGCGGAGCGAGCGGTTGTCCGGCATCGGGTGGTAGATGAAGAACAGCCCCGGGGTATTCGTCGCGGGGAGTTCCATCCACTTGCCCGGCGTGTCGGAAGTCAGGACGGAGACCTCCCCCGCCTTGGCCTGGGTCAGCGGGACGCTGGACATCTTGCTGCCGCCGTGCAGGACCAAACGGACATACCGCAGGTCGTCCGTGCTCGGGTTTGCGTCCCAACGGAGCGTCACGGAAGCATTCCCCGTGCCG
Source organism: Bacteroidales bacterium Bact_14 (assembly GCA_001602865.1). Classification (GTDB taxonomy): domain Bacteria; phylum Bacteroidota; class Bacteroidia; order Bacteroidales; family UBA932; genus Cryptobacteroides. Next base: position 43,470 of record LUZF01000007.1, on the reverse strand, counting down.
GAAGCACGGTCCACGCGCGCCCAGGCATCGGCGTCGAACTCGAATTCGAGCGTCCAGGCGCCGCCGGCCACGATTGAAATGTCCTGGCTGCCCCCTTCCCACGCCAGTTGCGTCTCAGGGACAATGAGCCTGACCTCGCCCTCCACTTTCTCTCCGCAGGCAGTTGCAAACAGCAGGAAGGCGGTCAAAACCGATAGCATCCTGAACCGGAATAGACGTTCCATACACAGCAAGACTTTAGTAGTCTGTAAAGTTACAAGTTTTCCCGCAATAATAAAAAGTGAGCCGGCCCGGAATGGGTCGGCTCACCGAAAATAAGCAACTGTCCGTTACTCGGTCTTGCCGTTCAGGGAATAGATGTAACCCTTGTTCTGGACCGTCTCGTACGTAGCGTTGTACTTGGTCAGAGGTCCATTGATGATCACTTCGTCGCCGACAGCGATCTGGGTGTCACCCTCGACCCACTTCCTGTTGCCCAGGTAGAGGACGCGGTAGGCCTCGAAATCGTCGTCGTGGTACACGCCGTCGTCGGAGATGTAGAAGGACGCATTGCCGTACTGGGCGCTGAACTGACCGTTGTTGGCGATCTTGCTGATAATGCCCTGGACATAGACGCTGCCCTTGAAGCCGGCGTCGAAGCAGGCCTTCGCACCTGCAGGCTTGAACGGGAACGCAAGGCTGCCGAGACCGTTGGTCTCTTCCTTGACACCGTTGATGCTGTAGACATAGGCCTTGTTGCCGGAAGTCTCGGCGATGCCGTTATAGAGCGTGAGTTTGCCGCAGATGACGACCTCGTCACCGACGGAGACCTGGCCCACATTCGTACCGGGCACCCACTTCTGGTTGTCGAAGTAGAGGACGCGGTAGGCCTCGAAGGTCACTTCCTTGTTGAAGTTCTTGTCATCCGTACCGTCGAACGTACCGTCCTCGGAGAGGAAGAACGTCGAGTTGCCATAGGAACCGAAGGCGCCGTTGTTGGCGATTCTCGAAACGATACCCTTGACATAGAAGTCCTTCGTGCTCTCGCTACCCAGTTTCTGGGCGTAGGCGACAGCCTCGGAGACGGTGAACGGCACAAGCTCGGTGCCGGACAGGCCGGCCTGGCTGACCAGGGAAGTCACCGTGGAGGTGTTGCCATCCTTGGAGGAAGAGTAGGAAATCGTCGCGAGACGCGGGCCGGCCTCGTTCGCCGTAGCCTGGAAGGTCACGACCGTGGTGTCAGGAACCGCGATGGTCGGGAAGGCGGGATCCGGAACGCCCGGAACCACCTTGATACCGGAGATGGAGAGCCACTCCTTGGCCGCCGCCGGAATATCGATGGCGATGCTGCCGCCCTTGCTGACAAGGCCGACTTCGAAGGGACCGCCGTCGCTTTCAATGGAGGCTTCGCCACCGGAGACAAGCTGTACCAGGGACTTGGTCACGCTGACAACCTTGACGTCGACGAGCTCGACGGTGCCGTTGTAGGTCGTCTTCGGACCCTTCACCTTCACGACGTCGCCTTCTTCGATGCCGAAACTGGTCCAGTTGTATTTGCCTTCCGCATCCACGGTACCGTAGATGTAGATCTGGCCGGTCTTGTCCTCAAGGTACCAGTTACCATACTGCGTATTGGCGATGGAGACGCAGACGCCTTCGACGATGAAGTTCTTGCCGTCCGGGCCGGCGATGACCTGGGCGCAGGTAGCCTCGGACACCATATTGACGCCCTGGGCTACGGTAATGTGCTGGAACTTGTCGCCGACCTTGATCTTGATGGTCGCCTCGCGGTAGCTCGGAGTGCCGTCGGCATGGAAAGTCATGGTCGCATCGCCGGAGCCGCTCATCGGGGTGACGGTGAGCCAGTTCGGGATGGTGTTGTTCTCGTCGGTATAGACGGACCAGGCTTCTGCACAGGTCACCTTGATCGTGCCGTCACCACCCGCTTCGGGGATGGACACGTAGGACTTGTCAACCTGGATAACCTCGAGGTCGCCGGGAAGCGATTGGACGCAGCCGGTCAGAAGCAGGGAGAATGCTGCAAGCGCAGAAAGGATATATCTTGTTTTCATATTCGTACCCTGTGATTAGTTGAACAAATACTTGATACCGATCTGGGCATACCAGCACTGGCCGATGCCGTGGCTGTAGGTCCAGGTAGGAACCGTCGCGGAGAGGATCTGGCGATCCTTGCTGTCCTTGATCGTGGAGAACACGGGGACACCGTCGGAATCGATGCGGTCCACATTGAGGATACGGCCCTGGTTCAGGCTCGGGTTCATGACCTTGGACACACCCCAGGAGGAGTTGAACAGGTTGAGGACGTTCTTGACATCCAGGTTGAGCTGGAGGGTATTGGTGACCCTGCCCATACGGACCTTGAAGTCGTGCTTGTAGCTGAAGTCCAGGCGGTGGACCCACGGGGAGTAGACGCTGTAGGCCTCGGCGTAGCTGCCGGCGTGCTTGGTCAGGTACGGGTTCTTCTCGGCGTATGCCCAGTAAGCGTTGGCATCGTCGGTGGAAGCAAACCGGATCTCGCTGGCGTCACGCGGGATGTACATCACATCGTAGTTGTAGTTGTCGTTGTTGAGGTCGTTCGCATACATATAGGTGTAGTTGGAACCGCCTCTCCAGGTCTCGTAGTACAGGCTGAAGTGATTGTTGGAGTTGTCGTCGTAGGCAAGGTTCGCGAAGAAGCGGTCCGGAGTCACATACTGGGAGTTGTGGAGCGGAGCGTTGTTCGGGCCCTCGGAAGTCGGGACATAGGTGAATGCGGAGGAGGCGTCGGAACCCGGCATACCGGTGAGTTCCTTGGACACCGTGTGGGTGTAGGCCGCCGTGAGGTAGAGGCCGTCCACCGGACGGGCGTCGATCGAGAAGCTGGCGGATCCGCCGTAACCCTGGTTGGTGTTGGTCAGCAGGTAAGCGGAGGTACCGGTGTTGCTCTTCGCATAATTGTAAGTATAGGTGTAGTCGGTCGGATACATGTGGCGGTTGTCCGCGCCGTTGAGGCGGGCAAAGCCTTCCACCGGCTTCATGTTGTAGTCACGGATGCAGACGGCGTTGACGGTCTTGTTGAAGATGACCTCGCTGCTGATGCTGAGCGGGAAGGACGTCGGGAACGCGTAGTCGATGGCGAGGGAGGTCTTCCAGACCTGCGGCATCTTGAAGTTGGGATCCACGGCGGCGATGCTGGACGGGAGGGTACCCTTGGCCGGATCGTAGGTGGTCGGGAAGCCGGCCACGGCGACCATCTTGTCACGCAGGGCGGCAGGATCGGTAATCATCTTGCCGGCGAAGGCGGAAAGGTACGGGCTCGGGGTCGCGACGCCGTTCTTGTAGGTCGTCGTGATCTTGCCCTGGTACTGGACGACGCCGGAGTTGGTAGGCATGTTGGTGAAGAACACCAGCGGGAGACGGCCGGTGAAGAGGCCGGTACCGCCACGGACCTTCAGGCTCTTGTTGCCCAGGACATCCCAGACGAAACCGACGCGCGGCGAGAACTGGACCTTGGTGGTCGGCCAGGTGCCGGTGTCGATGTGGTAGCCGTTGTAGTCGACGTCGTAGATGGCCTGGTTGCGGCCTACGTCGGCGTTGTTGAAGAGGATGGACTCGATACGAAGACCGGCGGTCAGCTTGAGGCGGTCGGTCGGGTTCCACTCATCCTGGCCGTAGAGGGCGACCTTCGCGAAACGCACGCGGGCGGCCGGATCCTCGTCGCCGTCATAACCGTAGGTCAGGTTGACGGTCTCCGGGGTGGCGCCGGAAAGGAAGTCCTGGAGGGAGTTGTAGCGGTAGTAACCGGAACCGTTACGCATATAGGCGTTGTCGGCCAGCTGGTACTCGTAGCTCGCACCGGCGGTGATCTTGTGGCTGCCGGCGAAGTAGGTCACATCGTCCTTGATGAGGAGGACGCGGTTGTGGACGGCGTTCTTCCAGGTGAAGAGCTCATAACCCACGGACATGTACGGAGTAATCGTGCCGGTGCCGTCGAGGATGTCGATGAACGGGAACGGCTCGGAGTTGGTACCGCGGACATCGTCCAGGATGGAGTAGGTCGCGAGGAACTGGTTGGACAGGACGTCGGTCAGACGGCTGTTGAGGTCGAGGGACCAGGTGTTGACCACGTTCTGCATGGAATACATCGAGTTGGCGAAGGCCATCGAGTACTCGGACAGACGGCTCTTGGTCGTACGCTGGCCGCAGTCGGAGGAAGAAGCGTTGGTGCTGTTCCAGCGGTTATTGACCGTGTAGTTGTAGCGCAGGGCCAGGTGGTGTTTGTCGGAGATGTTCCAGTCGATGCGGCCGAGGATCTTCATGTTGTTCTCGTCGGCCGGGAAGTCGGTCCAGGAACCGGTGTCATAACCGTAGTTCGTCTTCAGGAAGTTGGAGACGGTCTCCATATCAGCCTCGGAGGTACGGGAAATGAACTTGTCCGGGTCGGCGGCGCCATCCTTGGAAGCACGCCAGCGGTTGACCACGGTCGGCATCGCGGAGTACTCGTAGTTCGCGAAGAAGAAGAGTTTGTTCTTGATGATCGGGCCGCCGAGGGTGAAGCCGTAAGTCGTGGTGCGATCCTTGTCGCGGGCGCCGGAGACTTCGTCGCCGTCGACCACGTTACCACGCATGTTCTCGTTGCGGTGGTAGACGTAGGCGGAACCCTTGAGGGTATTGGTACCCGACTTGGTGATGGCGTTGACACCACCGCCGATGAAGTTGGCCTGGCGGACGTCGTACGGGGAAATCACGACCTGCATCTCCTCGATGGCGTCGATGGAGATCGGGCTGCCGCCGCCGGGAAGGCCGTCGGAGAGGCCGAAGTTGTTGTTGAAGTTCGCACCGTCCACGGTGAAGTTGGAGGTACGGCCGTCGGAACCGGCGAAGCTCATTCCGTTGCCACCGTAAGGGGAAAGCTTGGTGACGTCGGTGATGCTGCGGCTGATCGTCGGCAGCGAGGTGATCTGGGTGCTGGTGATGTTGGTCGCGGCACCGGTCTTCTCCGCTGCGAACTTGGAGGCGGCGGTGGAGACCACGATGGCCTCGGAAAGCATCTCCGTGTCATCGCTGACCGTCGCGTTGAGGGCGTACGGCTCGGCGAGGGAGAGGGTCACGTCGGTGAAGGTCATGCTCTGGTAGCCCAGGCAGCTGACTTCGACGGTGTAAGGGCCGCCGGCACGCATACCGTTGATGAAGTAACGGCCTTCCGCGTTGGCCACAGCATAGTACTGCGTCCCGGAAGGGGTATGGACGGCGACAACGGTGGCGCCGACCACAGGTTCGCCCTGTTTGTCGGTAACCTTACCGTTCATGGAAGCGGTGGTCACCTGGGCGTATGCGGAGATGCCCACCAAGACGGCCGCAAGGACCGCCAGTGCTCGTTTAACTAATTTAAACATAACTAAATATAACTAAATAAGAACAAAATCTCATTTCAGTGGTTCCAGACCTACAAATTTACCTCATATATAAATTCGCACAAATCGCACTTATCAACATTTTATCCACAAGGTTTTCAACCAAAATCTTCTTATCTTTGCAGCGAAAATGGACAGAAAAACATATCTCTTCACTTCGGAGAGTGTATCCGAAGGACATCCTGACAAAGTATCCGACCAGATTTCCGACGCGATCCTCGACGAGTTCCTGCGCCAGGACCCCGAATCGAAAGTCGCCTGCGAAACCTTCTGCTCGACCGGCCTCGTCGTGGTCGGCGGCGAAGTGCGTTCCGAGGCCTGGGTCGACATCCAGAAAGTCGCCCGCAAAGTTATCTGCGACATCGGCTACGACAAGGCCGAATACCTCTTTGACGGCCGTTCCTGCGGCTTCCTCTCCGCGATCCACGACCAGAGCGGCGACATCTACCGCGGCGTCGTGCGCGAGAATCCGGAAGACCAGGGCGCCGGCGACCAGGGAATGATGTTCGGCTACGCCTGCGACGATACGCCCAACTATATGCCTCTCCCGCTGGCCCTCGCCCACCGCATCCTCCAGATCCTGGCGGACATCCGCAAGCACACGCAGCTGATGCCCTACCTGCGGCCGGACGCGAAGTCCCAGTTCACCATCGAATACGACGCGCAGACCAACAAGCCGCTGCGCATCGCAGCCATCGTCCTTTCGACCCAGCACGACGAATTCGACGCCGACGACGCGATGCACGACCGCATCACGGAAGACGTGCGCAATATCCTGATTCCCAAACTAATCGCCAGCCTCCCGGCGGCGACGGCGACGCTTTTCGACGGCAGCTTCGACCTCTACGTCAACCCGACCGGCAAGTTCGTCATCGGCGGCCCCCACGGCGACACCGGCCTGACCGGCCGCAAGATCATCGTGGACACCTACGGCGGCAAGGGCGCCCACGGCGGCGGCGCCTTCTCCGGGAAGGACCCGTCGAAGGTGGACCGCAGCGCGGCCTACGCCGCCCGCCACATCGCGAAGAACCTCGTCGCCGCGGGCGTCGCCCACGAGATCGAGGTCCAGCTGGCCTACGCCATCGGCGTCGCCCGCCCGGTCAGCGTCTACATCAACTCCTACGGCACCTCCCGTTTCAGCAACGCGGAAATCGCCGCCAAGGTGCAGGAACTCTTTGACCTGCGTCCGGCGAAGATCATCGCGCGTTATGGCTTGAAGAATCCGATTTACCTCCCGACCGCGGCCTACGGCCACTTCGGCAAGGAACCCTATACGAAGACGATGAAACTCATTCGCGGCGGCCGCGAGGTCGAACAGGAAGTCCGCTTCTTCGCCTGGGAAGCCCTCGACGAACTCCCCCGCATCCGCGCCGCCTTCGGCCTCTGATCCTCCCGCTGTCATTCTGAGCGCAGCGAAGAATCTTTACTCCACCCATCGATCCAGTGGATGACGCGGCCGTCGCGTTCCATGCCGCGGAACCAGGTCATCTGGCGCTTGGCGAACTGGTGGATGGCGTTGGCGAGCAGGGTACGCATCTCCTCATAGCTGAGAATGCCCAGGACGTGCTGGGTCACGAATTTGTATTCCAGACCGTAATAGATCAGGTCTTCGGCGGCGATGCCGGAGGCGAGCAGGCCGCGGATCTCGTCGACGAGGCCTTCGGCGAGGCGCGCGTCCAGGCGGGCGTCGATCCGCGCGTTGCGCGTCTCGCGGTCCACGAGCGTGCCGATGTAGAAGGTCCGCTGCGGGAGCAGCGCCGGATCTACGGCGGGGCGGTCCTTGTCGAAGCCGTAGCCGCAGGTCGCAGCCTCGATGTAGAGGCCCGTGCCGCCGCAGAGGATGGGGATTCCGCCCCGCCGCAGCACGTCCTGGTAGGCCGCTGCGAAATCCTGCTGGTACTCGTAGACGTTGTAGCGGCTGCCTGCCGGGCGGATGTCGATCAGGTGATACGGAATCTCCTCATATTCAGAGAGATCCTTGCCAGTGCCGATGTCCATCCCGCGGTAGACCTGGCGCGAGTCGGCGGAGAGGATCTCCGCGACGGGGGCGCCGGCGAGGCGGTTCAGCGTCCGGGCGAGGGCGACCGCGCAGCGGGTCTTGCCCGACGCCGTCGGCCCGAGGACGCAGACCAGGTCGGTCCCGCCTTCGCGGAACGCGGCCAGCAGGGCCGCCGGGTCGACGGTCTCCGGCTCCGGGAGCTCGGCGGGGATGGTGAATCTCATTTTCGGCATACGGCGAAGTTACGATTAAATTCCTATCTTTGCACCCTATGCCGAAAGCGAAAAGCAAAATCCAGGTCAGCAACCGCCGCGCCTCCTTCGACTACGAGTTCCTGGAGACCTACACGGCGGGCATCGTGCTGGCCGGCACGGAAATCAAGTCCATCCGGGCGGGCAAAGTCTCGCTCCAGGATGCCTATTGCTATTTCGACACCCTCGGACAGCTCTATGTCCGCGGCATGAACATCGCCCAATACTTCTGGGGCTCCTGGGGCCAGCACGAGCCCCGGCGTGACCGCAAGCTCCTCCTGACCAAGCGCGAACTCCGCCACCTCCGCCAGGCCGACAAGGAAAAAGGCCTCACCATCGTCGCCGTCAAGCTCTTCGTCGCCGACAATGGCTACGCCAAGCTCGTCATCGCCCTTGCCCGCGGCAAGAAGCAGTACGACAAGCGCCAGTCCATCAAGGAAAAGGACGTCCGGCGGGAATTGGAACGCAGTTAGATCCCTCCCTACTGCGGACATACGCCCCATTCCCCGTCTCCGTCCACCATTTCCGCCATTTCCATGGACGTACCGCGCAGAATCGCGCGTGCCGGAGCGTCAGCGAGATGTCGCAAGACATCGAAGCAGCGGAGGCACCGACCGAAGCGCAGCGCAGGTCGCAGTCCCCCTGAAAGGGGGTAGGGGGTTGGATAGTCATCGCCCCGTCAGGTGCGATGTGAGAAGGACCGTCTAGGTCCTTCGACCGAGCGCCAGTAGGGGGCGTCGAAGTCGGGGTAGACGTAATCGCCGGCGTGGTCGATAATGAAGGATAAGTAGGTGATTTTCAGACCCATTTCCAGGAACATCTTCTCATAGTAGGTCTGGACCTCGTAGAGGGCTGGCTCGTCGAGGCGGGCGGAGCCGTAAAGGTCGTCCGTGCAGGCCGTGAGGCGCAGGCCGTTGGCCGCAACGACGGCCTTTGTGTACTCGTGGAGGAAGCGGCTGTCGGTCTTCAGGCGCACGTCGCCGCCCGGCACGAGCATCCGGCGGTAGCGCTCCAGGAACAGCGGCGAAGTCAGGCGCGAATTCTCGCTCTTCATCTGCGGGTCCGAGAAGGTCAGCCAGATCCGGGAGACCTCGCCGGGCGCGAAGAAGGCGGTGATGAACTCAATGCGGGTACGCAGGAAGGCAACGTTGCCGAGCGCGGACTCGTGCGCTTCCTTGGCGCCCTTCCAGAGCCGCGCGCCCTTGATGTCCACGCCGATGTAATTGAACTCCGGATAGCGGCGCGCGAGGTCGATCGTGTACTCCCCTTTTCCGCAACCCAGCTCCAGCACGACCGGCTGCGGCTTTGCGAACATCTTTTCGTTCCAATGGCCCTTGACCGGATGGTCCTTCAAAGCGAAATACCCGTCCGAGAGCAATTCCCCGGCGGAGGGCTGCAGCAGGCAGCTGAATGTCGCGTTCTCAGCGAATTTTCGAAGTTTCCCGTGTCCCATAAGCTAGCGTTTCTTTTCCCGGATCAGCCCGATGCCGCGCAGGCCCTTCAACTCCGGCACATACAGCGCGACCGTCCATACCCCCGCCTGCGGCGGAACGATATCCCTGCGGTACAACACCCTTTCCTTCGACGTATCCCAGAACACCTGCTCCTCCATCTGCGCCCCGTCGGGCGCGGTCAGCCGCACCACGACCGGGAACGAAGCCTCCGCGGGCCGCATATCCAGGCTCATATAGAAAGAAAGGTCATACCGGCCCTGCGGGTCGTCCAGCGTACATTCGAAGGTGTACCAGCCGCGCGCGGGCAGCGAGGAAGCCTCCACGAAGGATTCCTCCACGCGCGGCGCGTGGCAGGCCGCGAGCAGCAGCACCGCCAGGACCAGGAGCCTAGGCTTCATCCTTCGGCTTGGCGTTGCCGCCCTTCTCCCCGCCCCCGCGCTTGCGGCGGCCCCGGCCGCCCTTCCGGCGCTTGGGTTTGTCGAAGCGCGTGATGCTGTCGTCGCCCACGGCGGTAATGAACTCCGGCATATGCGGCTCCGGCTCGGTGCGCAGGGATTCCGGCTTCACGCCGTTGCGGTTCATCTTGATGATTTCCGCCACCTCGGAAGCGTCCAGCGGAATCAGGTCGGAGAAGGACCCCTTGTCGTAGGAGAAGTACATAATCTCCTTCAGGATGTCCGTCTTCATCAGGTACGCCACGCCGTCCTGGAACTCCAGCGGTTCGGAGACCTTCGGAATCCGCGACTGCGCATCCTGGTACACAGGCACTTCGTAATTCAGGCAGCACTTCAGCTTCCCGCACTGGCCCGCGAGCTTCTGCGGGTTCAGCGACAGGTCCTGGCAGCGCGCGGCGGAAGTCGTGATCGACTGGAAATTGGTGATGTAGTTCGCGCAGCAGAGCTCGCGGCCGCAGACGCCGATGCCGCCGATCAGGCCCGCCTCCTGGCGCGCGCCGATCTGCTTCATCTCGATGCGGATGCGGAACTCCTCCGCGAACACCTTGATCAGCTGGCGGAAGTCCACGCGACCGTCGGCGATGTAATAGAAGATCGCCTTCGTGCCGTCGCCCTGGAACTCCACGTCCCCGATTTTCATATCCAGGCCAATCTCGGTCGCGATGCGCCGGGCCTCGATCATCGTCTCCTGCTCCCGCGCGATGGCTTCCTGCCAGCGGGAGATGTCCGCGGGCCGCGCCCGGCGGTAGATCTTCTGGAACGTTGCGGTCGCGGGGTCGATGCCCTTGGCGCGGAGCTGGCGGAGCACGATCGCCCCTTCCAGCGTCACGATGCCGAGGTCGTGGCCGTTCGCAGCGCCGACGACTACGAGGTCGCCCTGGCGGATGCTCTGGCCGGAATCATTGATATAGATGCCCTTGCGGGTATTCTTGAATCGGACTTCAAACAGGTTCGGGTTTTCGGCCTTGCCGACACCCTTCAGCCAGTCGTGGTCGCCCAGCTTGCAGCAGCCCTCGCGGTACGTGCAATCGTAGGCGCCGGTCTCCTCGTCCTGGACGACGGTGCAGCCGCGGCTGCAGTCAAATTGGATGGTCTCGTTGTCGGTGTTCATACGGCTAGCATATAGAAGCGGTTCACCAGGTCGGTGAACGCGATTTTGGGGTTCACATTTCTTTCGATGAGCGTCTGCGTCCGGTCGAAGATGCCGGCGGCGGCGCGCGGGAAGGTCTTGCGGCTCATCGAGGACAGGCGCCCGAAGAAGTCCTCCTCGTCCGAATCCAGCGCCGCAAGCTGCGGCAGCCCCTGCTGGAGCAGGAACACCTTCCGCAGGCAGGCGCTTCCGAAACGGCAGAAAGTCTTCATCTTGTCCCGCGACGGCAGCGCGGCCAGCCGCTCACCCACATCCAGCGAAGCGGAAAGGTCCTTGGCGAGCAGCGCATTCATCAGGGCCACGAAGAGCTCCCAGTAGACTTCCTCCCCCTCGTTCTCCGCCGGCGCATCCTGCCCTTCCGGGCGCACACGGATCAGCTGGCAGCGCGAGCGGATCGTCGGGAGCAGCTTCTCCGGGGCGTGGGAGATCAGCAGGAAAAGGGTGCGCTCGGAGGGCTCCTCCAGCGATTTGAGGAGCTTGTTCGCCGCGGGCGCGTTCATCTTCTCCGGCAGGTAGATCACGACCGCCTTGTACCCGCCCTCGAGCGAGTGGAACGCCAGCTTGCCGACGAGGTCGTTCGCCTCGGCGACCGCGATCGTGCTGGTCTTTCCCTCGAAGCCGCAGGCATCGTCGAGCTGCTCCTCCGTGAAGTACGGATTGCGCAGCGCAAGCTCGCGGAACTCGGAGATGTAGGCGACGGAGAGTTTTCCCGCAAGGACCGGGAAGACATAGAAGACGTCGGAATGGATCAGTTTGGAAATCTTTGGATTATCTTCATTCCCATAGAAAAGGTACTGCAGGAAAGCCTGGCAGAGGGGGAAGGCGCCGCCGCCGTCTTCCTCGTGGAAGAGGATGGCGTGCGGGACCCGGCCGGAATCCACCATCCCGGTCAGCGCGGCCACAACCGCTTCATTCCCTTTGATCTCACGCAGGTTCATGCCTTTCTCGCCGCAGCGGCCAGGGCAGCAGCCTCCAGCCTGTCACGCGCCTCGCTCCGCGGCAGCGGCGCGAGCGCTTTCACCGCCTGCCCGGTCAGTTCGTCCGCCCGCGCGGCGGCATACGCGATGCCGTCCCGCGCCAGCACGAACTCCCGGATCTGGGCGCAATATTCCGGATAGCCGTCGATTTCCCGGACCATCCGGCGGATTTCCCTGCCGCACGCGTCGTCCACCTGGAGGAGGGCGCCGAGCAGCGGGAGGGTGATTTTCTTTTCCCGGAGGTCCACGCCGGTCGGCTTGCCGAGGGCCTGCCCGCCGTCGTAGTCCAGGATGTCGTCGCGGATCTGGAAGGCCAGGCCGAGGCAGCGCGCGTACTCCCGCAGCGCATCCACCCATCCGGCGGGCGCATCCACGGACATCGCGCCGCTGACGCAAGCCGTCTCGAACATCGACGCCGTCTTGGCGTAGATGATCCGCATATATTCCGCCTCGGTCGTATCCCCGAGGCCGGCCTTCTCCATCTGGAGCATCTCGCCTTCCGCGAGGTCCGCCAGGGTCTTCGAGAAGACCCGCAGGACGGCATTCCCCCGTTCCGGCGCGGACAGGACCGTGTCCATACAGCGCACCAGCCAGAAATCCCCGATGAGCACGGAGGCCGCCGGGCCCAGCAGGCGCATCACGGTCGGATGGCCGCGGCGCTCGGCGCTCCCGTCGGCGACGTCGTCGTGGAGGAGCGTGGCATTGTGGAGCATCTCGACGGCCGCGGCGAAGCGGACGCTGTCCTGCGTCGCCTTGCCGTCAGGGGCACAAGCCCGGGCGGAGAGCAGCGCCAGGATGGGACGGATGCGCTTGCCCCCCTGGGACAGGAGGGATGCGTTGGTGGCGTCCAGCAGCGCGATGTCGCTCCGCAGGGAAGCGGCCAGCGATGCCTCCAGCGCCTTCCAGTCTTCGCCCAGCCAGGCCTGTATCTCCTCTCTCAACATGCCTCGAGCAGCTTTTCAAATTCTTCCAGGGATGTTGGAAAATCCACCAGCGCGCGGGCGGCCGGATCCAGCATGCCGCTGCGGACGAAATAGTCCAGCAGCGCCTCCAGATTGTCATAGTATCCCTTGATGTTGCATACCAGGATATGGCCGTCGTACTTCCCCAACTTCGCGAGGGTCAGCGTCTCGAAGAACTCGTCCATCGTCCCGATTCCACCGGGGAGCACGATCGCGAGCTCGCGCGCGACGCTGCGGATGTACTCCTTGCGTTCCGACATCGTGTCGGTCCAGACGAGCTCGGTCAGGTCCGGGTAAGCATATTCCGCCATATAGCGGGGCAGGACACCGATATGGGTCCCGCCGCATTCGACGACCGTGTCGGCGACGACCTTCATCGTCCCCCGCACGGTACCTCCCGATACAACGGCAAAGCCCCTGCCACAAAGAGTCCGGACGATCGCGCGTGCCGCCTCGTTGAACGCAGGGTCAATGTCGGGGTATGAGGAGCAGAAAACTGCAGCCGCCTTACCCATACAGTATTAGAAGAACAGGCCTACGGAAAGGCTCAGGCCGCTGAAACCCTTGCTGTCGGAAAGGGCGGACTGTACATTCTTCATATAGTCGCCGAATCCGCACTGGTCGAAATTCCAGAAATACTTGAAGGAAGCCTGGAGATGGCCGAGGAGCATCACGCCGGCGCCGACGCTGAAACCGTATTCGAGACGGCTGTCGAGGTCGTTGATGTCGAATTCCTTCCCGGCGTTGATCAGGCCGTTCAAGTCGACCTTGCCGGAAAGGGCATAACCGACGAACGGCTCGGCGAAGACGTACGGCTTCAGCGCAATGAGGTCGATGCCCCACTGGAGCTGGACCGGGACTTCGATGTAGCTCATGCGGCCGGTCACGTCCTGTCCGCCGATGCCCCAGGTCGTACCCTTGCTGGAGTACAGGATTTCAGGCTGGATCGCGAAACCGAGCACCAGCGGCTGGTTGTAGGCGAAACCTACGTGGAAGTTCGGGGCGGACTTGATGTTCGCGCCGATGTTCTGGACTTCCTGCTTGAGGGACATCTGGGATGCGGTATAGCCCGCGATGATGCCGCCACCCTGGGCGTAAGCCGCCACGGAGACAAACAGCGCAACGGCAGCTGTAAGGAGTTTTTTCATATTAAAGCAAAGCATTGAGTTTGGATTCGATATCGGATTTCGGGACGACGCCTACGCTGCGGTCCACGGCCTTTCCGTCCTTGAAATAGATCAGGGTCGGGATGTTGCGGATACCGCACTGGGCGGCGATGTCCTCCGCGTCGTCGACGTTGCATTTCGCAACGACCACGCGGCCTTCATACTCGGCGGCGATGTCGTCGATGGTCGGACCGAGCATGCGGCAGGGGCCGCACCAGGTCGCCCAGAAGTCCACGAGGACGGGCTTGTCGGAAGCGAGGATGTCGCTGAAGTTCGTATTGGTGATGACTTTTTCCATAATTCGTTTATTGAAAGATACTCGCAAATATAAGCATTTGGTATGGGAATTAAAACACTTCCTCCACTTCCCTTCCGGCCCTGCTCCTTTCCTGGCGGGTGGCGAAGACGCAATAGACCGCCGGAATCAGGACGAGGGTCACGATCGTGGAAATGGTGAGGCCCCAGCAGACGGTCATGCCGAGCGCGCGCCAGAGTTCGGCGCCTTCGCCCCGGCCGATGGCCATCGGGAGCATACCCAGCACGGTCGTCAAGGTCGTCATGAGAATCGGGCGCAAACGGCTGCGGGCGGCGGTGACGGACGCTTCGACGGCGTTCATGCCGCGGTTGCGGCAGAGGATCGTGTAGTCGATCAGGACGATGCCGTTCTTCACCACGATACCCAGCAGGATCAGGATGCCGATCATCGCCATCACGCCCAGCGCGGTGCCCGTCACCCGCAGGCCGAGGATCACGCCCACGAAGGCGAACGGCACGGAGAACATGATCACGAACGGGCTCATGAAGGACTCGAACTGCGAGGCCATGACCATGTAAACCATCAGGACGATCAGAATCATCAGGATGATCAAGTCATGGAACATGTCCTGCTGCTCTTCGTAATCACCCGCGATCACGGTCGAAAGTTCGGCGGGAATCTCCGTCGCATCCACGATGGCGCGTGTAGCATTGACGGCTTCGCCGAGCACGGCGCCGCGGGCGACCGTACCGGTCACGGTGATGACGCGCTGGCGGTCCTTGCGCTCGATGGTCGGCGGGACGCGGGTCTCCACGATCTCACCGATGTCCTTGATGCGTACGGGCCGGCCGGCGGCATTGTACAGGATGATATTCTCCATGTCGGCGACGCTGGTACGGAATTCCGGGGCGTAACGGACCCGGATTTCATATTCCTCGCCGTCCTCCCGGTAATAGGACGTGACGGCGCCGCTCATCGCCGCGCTGAACGCGGCGCCTGCGGTCGAAGAATTCAGGCCGTTCAGCGCGAGCTTCGTCCGGTCGAACTTCACCTGGTATTCCGGGGTGTACTCGTCGCGGCTCAGGATGACCTGCGAGAACATCGGGCTCGCAGCCATCTTTTCCTGGAAGGTCCGGGCCGCCGCGTCGGTGGTCTCGAAGTCATATCCGTAAATCTCCAGCTCCACGGTCGAGGCGCCGCCCATCATGCCGGCGCCGTCGGAGACGGTCGCACGCCGGATTTCCGGGTAATTCGCCAGGATGCCGCGGACGACATCGGCGATTTCGGCGCTGCTGCGGTCGCGATCCTCCTGGCTGCCGAGGTTGATGTTCATCGAAAGGATGTTGGAGCCGTTGTTCTGCATGCTGGCGTAGGCGTTGTCCGAACCGGCCTGGCCGAAGGAGTAGCTTCCCTGGCGGATTTCCGGGACGGCTTCCGTGATCTCCTCCCAGAGACGGGCGCCCAGCTCGCCGGTCACCTGCTGGGAAGTGCCGGCAGGCAGTTCGACGGAGACGGTCAGGCGGCCCTGGTCCCCCATCGTGAAGAATTCGGTGTTCAGGCCCGGCGCGAGGGTGCCGATGACCACCAGGAAGATGGCCGCGGATCCCAGGATGACAGTCTTGCGGTGGGTCACCGCCCAGTTGATCACGCGGGCATACAAGCTCGAGATGGCATCCAGGCCGCGGTTGATCGGGCCGAAGACGATCTCATAGGCCCGGCCCGTCTTGCGCCCGCTGCGCAGGAAGCGCGAGCAGAGCATCGGCACGAGCGTCAGCGCCGCCGTCGTCGAAACGATCATGATGATGCTGACGATCCAGCCGAGCTGCTTGAACATGAGGCCGGCCATGCCGCTGACCATCGTAAGCGGAAGGAAGACGCAGAGCATCGTCAGCGTCGAGGCGATGACGGAGATACCCACCTCGGAGGTCGCCAGCACGGCGGCTTCCTTCGGTTTCTCCCCGCGCTCGAGGTGCGTCGAGATATTCTCCAGGACGACGATGGCGTCGTCCACGACCATGCCGATGGCAATCGTGAGCGCGGACATCGAGATGATGTTCAGCGTGTTGCCCGTCGCGAAAAGATAGACCAGCGAGGCGAGCAGGGCGATCGGGATGGAGAGGACGATGATGAAGGTCGCACGCCAGCGGCCCAGGAAGACGAAGACGACGAGCATCACGACGAGGAAGGTGATGATGATCGTCTCCAGCAGGGTATGGATGGTATTGATGATGTTGTCCGAGGAGTCGATGACCGTGGTGATCCGGATGTCCGAGGGAAGGTCCTTCTGAATCTCCGCCAGCTGTTTCTTGACATCCCGGATGACGTTGACGGTGTTGGCGCCTGTCTGTTTCTGGATGATGATCTGGGCGGAACGGGTGCCGTTCGTGAAGGATTCCTGCTCCTTCTCCTTGCTGCCGTCACGGACGGTGGCGACGTCGCGCAGGTAGACCGCCCGGCCGTTCGCACTGCCGAGGACGATGTCCAGCAGCTCGGAAGGGTCGGAGAACTCTTCCTGCACGCGCAGGGCGAAGGTGCTCGTGCCGACGTCGATGCTGCCGGAAGGCAGGTTGCGGTTCTCCGCGCCGATGATCTGGGAGATTGTGCTGACGCTGAGGCCGTAGGCCTGGAGCTTGTTCGGGTCGCAGTAGACCTGGATCTCGCGGGTCGGGGCGCCGGTCACGGAGACCGTACCCACGCCGGAGACACGGGCGAGCGGGGTCGTCACCCGGTCATCCAGGATTTTGTCGAGGCCCGGGAGGCTCTCCTCCGCCGTGGCGGAAAGGATGAGGATCGGGAGGTCGTCCATCGAGAATTTGAAGATGGTGGGATTCGTCGCGCCTTCCGGCAGGACTGAGCTCACCATGTCCAGCTTGTCACGGACATTGTTCATGGCCTCTCCGATGTCGACGCCGTACTTGAACTGCAGGGTCAGGATGGAGGTATTCTCCCGGGAACGGGAGTTCAGTTCCTTGAGGTCTTCAACGCTGTTCAGGGCGTTCTCAAGGGTCTTTGTCAAGTTCGTTTCGATATCCGATGCGCTCGCTCCCTGGTACGTGGACATCACCATGATGACGTTCGCGTCGAAGTCCGGGAACTGGGCGATGGAGGTGTTCATCAGCGAGAAGATACCGAACACCATGAAGGCGATGAAAACCAGCGCCGTGGTGACCGGATTCTTGACCGCTGCCTTATAGATGCTCATACTCAGAGAATTTCAACGGTTGAACCATTTTTCAAGGACGTCTGTCCCTTGGTGACCACGCGGTCCCCCTCCTGCAGGCCGGAGAGAATTTCGTAGCTGCTGTCAAAGTGGACGCCCGGTTCGACGGTGCGGGTCGACACGGTCCCGTCCCCGTTCGCCACGAAGACATAGCGGAGGCCTGAGCCCTGCTGCTTCAGGACGGCGGCGTCCGGAACCACGATGCTGTGGTTCACGCTGAAGGTGACCGTGGCGCGCGCGTACATACCCGGACGGAGCGCCCGGTCGGCGTTCTGGACGAGGACCTCGACGGAGAAGGTGTGGGTCGCCGGGTCGATGGTCGGATAGAGGCGGTTCACCTTGCCGGTGAAGGTCCGGCCCGGAAGGGCGTCGGCCTCGATCGAGACCTCGTCCCCTTTGTGGACGCGGGTATAGTCCTTCTCGGACACGCCGACGATGAGCTTCACGGGGGAGATCTGCTGCACCACGAAAATCGGCTGGGACATCGCATACATGTCGCCCTTGTCGTAGTTGCGGGCGGTCACGACGCCGTTGAGCGGCGAACGGAGAATCGTGTTCTCCAGGAGATTCTCATAGGAGGACTTGCTGACGTTGTAGCCGAGCTCCGCGGCTTCGTAATCCGATTTCGAAAGGCCGCCCTGGAGGTACAGCTCCCGCAGGCGGGACAGCTCGGTCGAGTCGTTGACGAGGCGCAGGCGCGTCTGGTTCAGGCTCACGCGGTCCATCTCGGCGAGTACCTGGCCCGCGCGGACGAAGTCGCCGACTTCGACGTGGATCTTCGCGATGCGGTTGCCGCTCTGGGGAACCACGTTGTTGACGGCATAGGCCTGCACCGTGGTCGCATAGACTTCCTGCTGGGGCACTTCCCGGAAGGCGGCGGTCACGGTTTCCACCTTGATCGGGGCATTCGGGTCCGCCACGGGCATCGCGGGGCCTTTTCCGGCACCGGCGCCGCAGGCGGAGAGCAGAAGTACCAGCGCGGCCGGCATCAATTTGTTCATTCGTTTCATATGGTGGTTCATTTTATTATTCGTTGAAATCATATCCGAGGGTTTGTTCGAGGTTCGACTTGGCGACGAGATAGCCGTAAACGGACTGGCAGAGGCCGAGCTGCGCCTGGGTCAGCGCGAGCTGGGCGTCGTTCAGGTCCGTCAGGGTGCTGCGGCCGATGTTGTAGGACTTCGTCGCGATGTCATAGGCTTTCTGCGCCAGGTTGCAGGCTTCCTCGGCGGAGGAGTAGCTCTTCATGCCCGTTTCCATCTGGTTGAGATACTGGCGGATAGCGATGCGCAGCTGGCGCTCGGTATTCTCCTGCTGGAGCTGGAGCTCGTCGCGCTGGACCTTCGCCTGGCGCACCGCGGCGTGGCGCTTCCCGCCCGCGAAAATGGGGATGGAAAGGCTCAGGCCGATGAAGGAGTACGGGGTCCACTTGTATTCGCTGAACTTGAAGTCGTTGGTCATCGCATTCATGCTGTAGGAGAACTGCATCGCGAGCGAAGGGATGGAGGCGAACTGCTGCATCTTGACCATGTTCGCAAGCTCTTCCGCCTGGATGGCGAGCTGGCGCATCGCAGAGTTGCCGCTGAGGTCGGCCATTTCTCCCTGCGCCAGGTCGGCGAGCATCCCTTCCGCGTAGTCGTCCAGCGTGCCGGCCACCTCGATCTCCCGGTCGAGGTCGATGCCCATCACCGCCTTGAGCTGCCACAGGGACAGGAAGGAGGAATTCTCGGCGTCGAACATGTTCGGAACGGCGTTGGCGATGCTGGCCTTGGCGCGGGTGTAGTCGAGTTCGGAAGCCTTGTCTACGTTGTAGCGCATCTCGGTCTGGCGGAAGTTCTCGACCGCATTCTCATAGACCTGGGTATAGACGTTCAGGACTTCCTTCGCCAGCAGGGCGGCATAGAAGGCCTGTTTGACCTGCGTCACTGTCTCCAGGCGCGAGGAGCGGGCCTTCTCGACAGCCAGCTCCACGTCCTGCGCGGAAATGCGGAGGCTCTTCCAGAGCTGCGCGTTGACCAGCGGCATTCCGGCGGAAATGCTGGCGGAATACGTATTCCACCGGCCGACCTCGATGCCGTCATTGCCCTTCGAGCCGGAATCGGTGTTCGCGGCGATGGCGGAGTCGTCGCCCAGGGCACCTCCCATCAGGCTGCCCATATCAAAATCCATGTACATCACCTGCTTCTTGATGGTGCGCTGGTAGGCGGCGGAAGCGTCCACCTGCGGAAAAAGGGAAGCGTAGGTGCCTTTGCGCGCATACTCCGCGCGCGTAACCTCCATGTCTGCCACCTTGACAGACACGTTCTCACTCAAGGCAATCTCGATGGCCTTCTCAAGGGACAGGACGAGCGTTTCCTGGGCGGAAACGAGAACTGGGGAGCCGATGAGGAGGGAGATTGCGACTAAAAATCTCTTCATAAAGTTTCCAGGTTTGGCGCGCGTATTGCTGCAAATTTTATTCCTATATTTGTATGTTATGAATACGATTCTCGCCATCCACTGGAACGTCAGTCCGTTCCTCTTCCATATCGGCAATTTCGGCCTCCGCTGGTATTCCCTGCTGTTTTTGTCCGGCTTCGTCATCGGCTGGTACCTGTTCCGCTGGTTCTTCCGCCGGGAGGAGATTCCGGAGAGCCTGATGGACAAGCTCCTCATCGTGCTGCTCGTCGCAACCATCGTCGGCGCGCGCCTCGGCCACTGCATCTTCTACCAGCCGGACTACTATTTCGGCAGCTGGAAGGGCTTCTGGGAAATCTTCAAGACCTGGGAAGGCGGCCTTGCGAGCCATGGCGGCGCGATTGCGCTGATCCTGGCGATGATCTGGTTCGCCCGCAAGTATGGGAAAAAGCATGACTTCGACTTCCTCTGGATCATGGACCACCTCTGCATCGCCGTCGCATTCGCCGGCTGCATGATCCGCCTCGGGAACCTCTTCAATTCGGAGATTTACGGCGACGTGACTTCGCTGCCGTGGGGCTTCGTGTTCGAGCGCAACGGCGAGACTGCGCCGAAGCATCCGACGCAGATTTACGAGGCCCTGTCCTACCTGCTGCTCGGTTTCTTCCTCGTCTGGCGCTATGCCAAACGCCTCGACAAGACCCCGCGCGGCTTCTTCTTCGGCGCGTTCCTCGTCGGATGCTTCGGCATGCGCTTCCTGATCGAGTTCATCAAGGAACCCCAGGTCGGCTTCGAGCAGAGCATGCTCTTCAACATGGGCCAGCTGCTCTCCGTCCCCTTCATCCTCGCCGGCATCGGCATCCTCATCTACGCCTACCACAAGAACATCCCCGCCCGCGCCGTGCATCCCCCGAAGCAAACGCCGAAAACCCCCTCAAAGCCCGTTGCCCACGCGCTTTAGTTTTTTGGTAAACGATTTACCTCGCTATCGCTCGGTATAGTTGCCAGCAATAACGACAGTATATTAAAGAACTATTTTCCTGAGTCGGCATTTTTCTGACGATCTCAGGAAAATAGTTCTTTTAATACTTGCTGGAACGAAGTCTATTCGCGGACTGCGGCGATGCCGGGGAGGTCTTTGCCTTCCAGGGCTTCGAGCATGGCGCCACCGCCGGTGGACACATAGCTGACCTTGTCGGCGAAGCCCATCTTGGTCACGGCCGCGACGGAGTCACCACCGCCGACGAGGGTATAAGCGCCCTTCACGGTAGCCTCGGCGAGGTCTTCGGCGATCTGCAGGGTACCCTTGGCAAAGTTCGGCATCTCGAAAACGCCCACGGGGCCATTCCAGAGCACGGTCTTGGAACCGAGGATCACTTCCTTCCACTCCTTCAGGTTCTCAGGAGCCACATCCATTCCTTCCCAGCCTTCCGGAATCTCCGCGGTCGGGACCACCTTCGAATTGGCGTCGTCGCTGAACGCGTCGGCCACGACGGACATCGTAGGCAGATACACCTTCACGCCCTTCTCCTGCGCCTTGGCGAGGATCTCGAGGGCCTGCGGCATCAGGTCGTCCTCGTGGAGGGAGTTGCCGATGTTGCCGCCCTGGGCCTTGATGAAGGTATAGGACATACCGCCGCCGATGACGAGGTTGTCCACCCTTTCGAGCATATTCTCAAGCACGGCGAGCTTGCTGGAGACCTTGGCGCCGCCGATGATGGCGGTGAAGGGATGGCCGGCGTTCTTGAGCACGTTGTCGATGGCCTTGATCTCGCCTTCCATCAGGTAGCCGAACATCTTGTCGTTCGGGAAGTAGGCGGCGATGAGGGCGGTCGAACCGTGGGCGCGGTGGGCGGTACCGAAAGCGTCGTTGATGTAGCAGTCGGCATAGGAGGCGAGCTTCTTCACGAACTCCTTCTGGGACTCCTTGACCACCTTCTTGGCAGCCTTCTTCTCTTCGTCGGTGGCATCCTCGGCGAGGCCTCTCGGCTTGCCTTCTTCCTCGGCATAGTAGCGGAGGTTCTCGAGGAGGAGGACCTCACCCGGCTTCAGGGCAGCGGCCTGGGCGTCCGCCTTCTGGCAATCCTCGGCAAACTGGACCGGGACACCGAGGCACTCGCTGACGCGGCCGACGATGTGCTTGAGGGAGAACTTCGGATCGACCTTCTTCGGACGTCCGAGGTGGGACATGATGATGAGGGAACCGCCCTTCTCAAGGACTTTCTTGAGGGTAGGGATGGCCCGGCGGATGCGGGTGTCGTCGGTGATTTCGAAATTCTCGTTCAGCGGAACGTTGAAATCCACGCGGACGATGGCTCTTTTACCTGCAAAATCGTAAGAATCAATGTGCTGTTGCATAAGACTATGATATTATAAAATAGATTTCCGAACCACAAATATAACAATAATTTGCGGAATCCCGCACCCTTGGCGCGGCGCTTATTGCCGAAGATGCTGGAGATACTCCGTCGGCAGGCAGCCGTATTCGTCCCTGAAGTGGCGGGAGAATTGCTTCGGCGAGAAGCCCACGCTCCAGGCCACCTGGGAAATGGAGGTCTCGCCGCCTTCCAGCAGGGCCCGTCCCTTCTCGAGGCGGATCTGCCGGATGTAGGCCAGCGGCGCCTTGCCGGTCAGGGCCATGATGCGCTTGTAAAGGACGCTGCGCGAGAGGTTGAGGGATGAGCAGAGCGCCTCGACGCCGTATTCGCTCTCCGTCAGGTGCTCCTCCAGTTCCGCGGAGATGCGCTCGAGCAGTTCCCGGTCGCTCCGGCTCCCCTGCCATTCCGGCGCTTCGGGAGCGGAGGAGACCTTCGCTTTCAGGAGCTTGGAGATGCGGAGGTGGAGGGTTTCGACGTCGAAGGGCTTCTCGAGGGAATCGTCGGCGCCGGCCTTGAGGTTCTCGCGCTCCTGTTCCTTGCCGTGGAGGGCCGTGAGCAGGATGACGGGGATGGAGGCGTAGCGGATGTCGGCGCGCAGCGCGCGGCACAGTTCGCGTCCGCCCATCTCCGGCATCAGCACGTCGCTGAGGATGAGGTCATACGGACCGGACTCGAGGAGCGCGAGCGCTTCCCTGCCGTTGGAGGCTTCGGTGACCTCGTATTCGGAGGAGAGGCATTCCGTGACGAAATGGCGGAAGGCGGGGTTG
The DNA here is from genome assembly GCA_001602865.1 of Bacteroidales bacterium Bact_14. Lineage (GTDB taxonomy): Bacteria > Bacteroidota > Bacteroidia > Bacteroidales > UBA932 > Cryptobacteroides. The sequence goes on along the minus strand of LUZF01000007.1, from coordinate 20,645 downwards.
TCCTCGGCGTTGAGGATGCGGAGCCGGCCTTCGCGCTGCTCCTCCCGCGCCGGCGCCGGCTGCGGTTTCTCTTCCTCCCGGAGGGGCAGGGAGACCGTGAAGACGCTTCCGCGGGGCTGGTTGTCCGTAACCGTGATTTCGCCGTCGTGGAGGCGGACGAATTCCTGGACGATGTTCAGTCCGATGCCGTTCCCCACCGCCGGTTTCTTCTCTTCCCGGTAGAAGCGTTCGAAGATATGCGCCTTGGCCTTGTCGCTGATGCCCGGGCCGTTGTCCGCCACCCGGACGAGCGCGCGGCCGTCCTCCTGCGCGACGGAGACGGTCACCTTGCAGTCGTCCCCGCAGTATTTGAAGGCGTTTCCGACGAGGTTGTAGAGGATACGGCTCATCTTCGCCGTATCGAATGAGGTCATCACGGGCGTCCCACCGACCTCAACGGTGAGGGATTCCGGATTCTCTTTCACGATGGAGACATAGCTCCGGCAGGTTTCCTCAACGAAACGGGAGAGGTTGCCGTAGGTCGGGTTGAAGGAGAGTTCCCCGTTGATCTGCTTGAAGTCGAGGATCTGGTCGATCTCGTTGAGGAGCATTTTCGCGGTCTGGTTGATCTGCTCGAGGTTCCCGGCGATCGGCTGCCCCTGGTGCTTGTGGATCAGCTGCTGGAGCGGGGTGATGATCAGGGTCAGCGGCGTGCGGAGGTCGTGGCTGACGTTGGTAAAGAATTGGAATTTGGCTTCGTTGGCGCGCTGCCGTTCGGCTTCGATGCGCATTCTGTTGTGCTCCCGGACGCGATGGACCAGGTACAGGAGGGCGCCCGCCAGGAGGAGGATATAGGCGACGATGGCGAACGGGGAACGATAGAAAGGCGGAGCGACCCGGAAATCGAGCCTGGCGGGGGAAATGCCCGAACTGTTGCCGACCGGGCGGATCTCCACGCTGTGTTTCCCGCTCTTCATCGCATTGAAATACAGCACGTTGGTTGTCAGGAAAATCCAGTCCTTCTGGCTGTCCGTCCGGAATTCGAAACGGGCCAGATGGCCGTGGTAGTCCATCGTGGACACTTCCAGCCAGAGGTTGTCGTGGAATTTCAGCCTGACCGGTTTCCCGCTTTCCAGGGTGGCGGGCGGAACCGGGACGCCGGACACCAGCAAGCGGGTGATGGTGACGGCCTGTGTGGTCGAGGCTGGCGGATACAGCTCCGGCCGGACCGCGATGATGTCGCTGCCCAGGCCCATCAGGATATCCCCGTCCGAAGTGCAGTAGATGGCATTGGGGTTGAACATGCCTTCGCCGATGCCGTCCTCGTCGAAATAGGGATAGCAGCGGAGCGTGATGTGGTCCGAGAGCGGATCGTCCAGGACGAAGATATTGTTGAAGCCGTCGTAGGTCGTGACCCAGATGTTGCCGTAGCCGTCTTCGCAGATGCCGAGGATGTGGTTGTGGGAAAGGCCGTCCGCGACGGTCAGCCGCTGCGGCTCGGAATCGCGTTTCCAGTCGATGTAATACAGGCCGTCGGTACTGCCGATCCAGAGGATGCCCCGTCCGTCCAGATACAGGCAGGAGAACTGGCGGATGCTGTTGTCCAGCCGCCTGACGCCGGGCTGCTCCGTCGCGATGGCGTACAGGTCTCCGCGGGTACAGGCGTAGATGATCCCTTCGGCGGAAGGACGCGTCATTCCCGTGATGGAGTTGGAAAGCAGGTCGGAATTGTCCGTGTCGTATTGTTCCAGGGTTCCGTCCGGATCCATGCGGACGATGCCGTCGTGGTAGGTCCCGACCCACAGCCTTCCGGCACGGTCTCCGCGGATGACATAACTCTTGTCCGTGAGCCTTCGGAACGCGCGGCTTGTGCCCGCCGGCCTGTGGACGCTTTCGTCCAGGCAGAAGATGCCGTTGCCGTAGGTACAGAAATACAGGAGCCCGTTTTTGTCCGCCCAGGAATCGACGATGTTCAGGCCGTCGGCAGACAGGCGGGTGCCGGCCAGGCGGCCGTCCCCGGGCTGCATTTCCATCAGTCCGCGGCCGTCGTATCCGACGATGAGCCGGCCCCGGGCATCTTCGGCAATGGTTCCGATGTTTTCGGAAACGTCGGTCCTGAAGCGCCGGATATCCAGCATTTTCTCTTCCGAGTAGGCGACGCCCATCTGACCGACGCCGATCCAGATAATTCCGTTCCGGTAGAGAATGCAGTTGATATGGTTGCCCGGCAGCGTGGATTCCTGGTCCGGCTCATAACGGATGGGAGGTTTCAGGGAGAGATTCCCATCCAGGATATAGATGCCGCTCCGGTCTGTTCCGAACCATAGGTCCTCCCCTACGACCGCCATCGTCCGGATATAATCCCCTTCCGGCAGATACTTCTGCAACTCGAAGTCCCGCCGGCTTCCCGTGGATGCGTCATAGAAGGACAGGCTGTGGCCATAGGCCCAGAGCCTTCCCTGGAGGTCGCCCCGGATTCCGTCCGGCGGCGTTTCCGCGTCTCCGGTGAGAATGCATTTCCGCTCCGGACGGACGGCCCAGACATCGCCGCCGGCCAGGAGCACATAGGAACTGGCACCTGTGGTGGAAACGGCGCTGCAACGCTCCGGCAGGAGACAGGATTCCAGCCGCTGCGCCTGATAATAATAGGTGTACAGGCTGTCGCCGGACTGGACCCACAGGTTCTTTTCCTCATCGACGAAAAGGTCGACGATGTCCTCGCGCGTGATGCCGATTCCCGCAAGCGGCGCCGCGATGTCCGGATCGAGTCTGTTTTCAGCACGCGCATAAAAGAAGATATCCCCTTCCGAGGTCTTGACCCACAGTGTCCCGCCACCGTCCTCCTTGACATATCCGAAGACGTCGTGGCTGAAGCCGAGATCCAGGAGGGAGTATTTGGTGAAGCTGTAGCCGTTGTAGCGGTTGAGGCCGTCGAGCGTCGCGAACCACATATAGCCGTCGCTGCCCTGCTCGATGTCCCTGACATAATTGTCGGACAGTCCGTTTTTGACTCCGAGGGTATTGAAATGTTGCATCGAGGCGCCGCTGCCGGCACCTATGGCAAGGATTGCACTCAGTATCAGGCTCAGGAAAGTCATGGCATCGTCAGGTCTTATTCCCGTTTGTACAAAAATAAGAATAGTATGTTCGCGATTTTAGGCGTTTTTATCCCAAAACGCTCTAAAAGGTGCCCAAATGGGCGAACGTTACGAACAAGGTAGAAAACGGGCGATAATGGAACGAAGAGCCGCCGGATTCTGCGTAAAATTACGATACGGGACGGAAATCATAGTTCAACATCATAATCTTTATCTAACCATCAAATCACAACAGTATGAAAAGTAAACTATTTACTGTGCTTCTGTTTCTGTCGCTGGGCATCTCGCTCTTCGCGCAGACGCGGGTCAGCGGTGTCGTCAAGGACAACCAGGGACCTGCCGTCGGCGTCAGCATCCTTGAGAAGGGGACGACCAACGGCACGATGACCGGACCTGACGGCTCCTTTGCCCTGACGGTTCGCCCGGGCGCCACGCTCGTGATTACTTCCATCGGTTACAAGGACCAGGAAATCACCATCGGGACCCGGACGGTATTCGACATCCTCCTGCAGGAGGACGCGGAACTACTGGAAGAAACCGTGGTGATCGGTTACGGCGTCCAGAAAAAGAGCGACGTGACCGGTTCGGTCGCCTCGGTGGACTCCGAGTCTATGATGAAGCGCGCGCCGCTTACCATCGCCCAGGGTCTCCAGGGCGCGGCGGCCGGCGTCGTCATCACCCAGTCCAGCGGCGACCCGACCGGCGGATATAACATCCGCATCCGCGGCGTCGCGACCGTGAACGGCGACACGAATCCGCTCTGGATCGTGGACGGCGTCGATCACGGTACCTCCTCGAACCTCACCTGGCTCGACCCGCAGGAAGTGCTCAGCATCGAAATCCTCAAGGACGCTTCCGCGACCGCGATCTACGGTTCCAACGGTGCGAACGGCGTCATCCTCGTGACGACCCGCAAGGGCGCCGCGGGCAAGACGCGCGTGGACTTCACCTCCAATTTCGGTATCTCCTCCTACGCCCGCAGAATGGACGTGGCGAACCTGACCGACTGGCTGGCCGCTTACCGCGAGTCCCTCAACGCCGACGGCCGTATGCCTTTCCCGGCGTTCGACGGCACGTATGACAGCCGGCTCAACGAGATCGACTGGCAGGACGTGATGACCCAGCCTTCCTTCCGCCAGCAGTACAACATCGCCATCTCCGGCGGTTCCGACTCCGCCCGCACGAGCCTGTCCATCGGCTACCTGGACAACAAGGGTATCGTCGTGAACACCTGGCAGAAACGCCTCTTCATCCGCCTCAACTCCGACTTCAACATCACGAAGTGGCTCAAGGCGGGTCTCTCGATGAACTTCAACACCTCCAAGGGCAAGAGCGGCGGCAATATGCTCGACTATGCCCGCATCGTCCCGACGATGGACTATGTCGACCGCGCGACGGGCACGCTCAACAACGTCCCTGTCGTCTACCCGGACGGCACCTACGGCCACTTCATGTTCGACGCGGACGTGGAAAGCTCGGCCGGTATGTACGCCTCCAACCCGTATGCGGAGCAGTACAAGACCACCTACAAGAAGGACTGGGACAACGACAACGGTTCCATCCGCAATTCCTTCTGGGCCGAAGTGACCCTCGCGAAGGGCCTCACTTTCCGCACCAACCTCAAGTACGACTTCTCCGGTTCCAACAGCTGGAACTATACGCCGGTCTGGTTCGGTACCTACTATGAGTGGGACCAGAACAAGAACACGCCCATGGACTCCTTCAGGACGAGCGGTTCCGCCAGCACCAGCGTCAGCGCGGAGAACTACCTGACCTGGGACCGCGAATTCTTCAAGCACCACATCACGCTGATGGCCGGTCAGTCCGCGGGCATCTACCACGCTTCCTCGAACGGTTCCGAGACTTCGTACCTGACCTACGACTTCCTGCGCGGCTTCTTCTCCAAGGATCCTACCGCTTACGACAAGGGTTCCGGCGGTCCGAAAGTCCAGTCCCGCAACGCCTCCTACTTCGCGCGTCTCAATTACGCCTATGACAGCCGTTATATGCTGACCGCGACAATCCGCCGCGACGGTTCCTCCAACTTCGGTAAGCAGAAGCGCTGGGGTACCTTCCCGTCCTTCTCCGCCGCCTGGAACATCGGCCGCGAAGAATTCATCAAGGACCTGGGCGTATTCGACGTCCTGAAACTCCGCGCCGGCTGGGGTACCACCGGTAACAGCAATGTTGACGCGCTTGCCTCCGTTCCCCGGCTCTCCGCAGGCGTTTCCTTCGACTACTTCGGCACCAACGGTGATATGAACCGCCTCGTCGGTCTCATCCAGACCAGCGAAATCGACACGGGTCTCCACTGGGAAACCTCCGTCCAGACCAACGTCGGTCTCGACCTCGCATTCCTGCGCAACGCCTTGACCTTCAGCGTCGATTACTACATCCGCGATACCCGGGACCTGATCCTCGAGAAGACCATCCGTCCTTCCGCCGGTTTTGATAAGATTACGACGAACTTCGGTTCCATCCGCAACTCCGGTTTCGAATTCGCCCTCGGTTACAAGAAGCAGTTCAGCCGTGACTGGTTCTTCTCCGCGACCGCGACCGCATCCACCAACAAGAACAGGGCTGTCGATATCGGCGCCGGTACGACCGTCTCCGGCCCGAAGGGTTCCGGCTGGGAAGACTGCCAGGTTTCCTACAACGACCTCGCGCTCGGTACCTACCAGGGCTATGTCGTGGACCACATCATCACCAGCCAGGCCGAAATCGACGCCCTCAACGCGAAGGCCGTCGAACTCTATGGCCAGGGCTCCTATTATGATTATGCGGGCACCGCCCCCGGCGACTTCCTCTACAAGGACCTGAACGGAGACGGACATATCACGACCGAAGACAAGACCTACCTGGGCAACGGTTTCCCGGACCTGAACTACGGTCTGAACCTCTCCGCAAGCTTCCGGAACTGGGACGCTTCCGTCTATATGTACGGCGCCCTCGGCCAGACCCTCCTGTCCTGGGCCAAGTGCTCCCTGATCTCCATCCGCAGCGAGCATAACGGTTACTACAATATGCTCGCGGATGTCGCGAAGAACGCGTGGAGCCCGTCCAACCCGAACGGCACCTATCCGCGCCTGACCCGTACCGACGCCGGCAGCAACATGCGCGTCTCCGACTTCTACGTCGAGAAGGCCAGCTACCTGAAGGTCTCCAACTTCCAGTTGGGCTACAACTTCAACACCCGTTCGCTCGGCGATACCTTCCGCAGCCTGCGCGTCTCCCTGAGCATCCAGAACCTCCTCACCCTGTCCCCGTACAACAAGTACGGCGATCCGGAGGTTTCCGCAAGCGTGATTACGACGGGTTACGACGACGGCCGTTATCCTTTCCCGCGCACCTATATGCTCGGTATCCAGCTTGGCTTCTAACGTAAAAACGCACTGAAGTATGAAAAAGATCCTATTATATGCAATGATCGTCCTGGGTGCGACCGCCCTGACCGTATCCTGCAGCGACGATTTCCTCAACGTCGATTACTACAGCGTCGTCAACCCGGACGGCGTGTATGAAGATGCAGACAATGTCTTCAGAGGGCTTACGGGTGTATACAGCATCCTGTATGAACCCAGCAACTTCTACGTAAAGCCGCATCCGGCCCTCGCGAACCTGCCGACCCTCGACCTGCAGGCGGATGGCTGGGACGCGGAAATGTCCACCCACTCCTGGGGCGTCGAATCCAAGTCCGAATTCTTCGAGCGGGCCTGGCGCTATTCCTACCAGATGGTTTCCCGCGCGAACCTGTATCTCGCGGACCTGGAGAACGTCAGCGACGACGTGGTTCCCGCGGCAACCCGCGTGATCTATGAATCCGAAGCCCGGTGCCTGCGTGCCGCCGCCTATTATTACCTGACCATCAACTTCAGCCGCGTGCCGATGCTGATGACCGGCGAGACCTATGCCAACTCTCCGGAGAAGGCGCGTCCGGATTCCGACGAGGAGGCCTGGAAGACCATCAAGGAGGACTTCGAATACGCAGCCAAATACCTCGACTGGTGGCCGGCCGACGGTATGGTCGGACGTTTCACCAAGGCCGGCGCGCTCGCCTATGCCGCGAAGGCCAATATGTACATCGGCGACTTTACTACGGCCAAGTCCCAGCTCAAGGACATTATCGACCACAGCGGCCGCAAGCTGAACCCGGTCCACGGTATGCTCCACTGGGAAGGCAACCCGCAGAGCGAAGAGACCATCTGGGAAGTTTCCTTCCCGCTCTTCCCGGATATGAACAGCGGCTACAAGGCCTACCGCAACGAGATGAAGGACGACTACCGTTATTTCACGCAGCAGACCAAGGCGAACGAGTACGGCGGCTGGGGCGACTCCGCGCTGTCCTACGAGCTGGTCCGCTCCTTCGAGCCCGGCGACAAGCGCCTTACCTACAACATCGTCTGCTGGCACGGCACCTACGGCGACGTGAACCCGTACACGGGTGACCCGATCGGCAAGAAGTCCAATTTCCAGCGTTTTTGGCAGGACAAGGGTACGCCGAACAACCACAGCACGAAATGGTGGAAGACAAACAACAAGTACAACGCCTTCTCCGTCCAGCTCTACCGCTACTCCGAAGTGCTGCTCAACTATGCCGAGTGCTGCTTCCGTACCGGTGACGAAGCCGCAGGCTGGGACATCATCAACCAGATCCGCAACCGTGCCTGGGGTAACCTGGAAGTCGGCTACGATCCGAATGTGACCAACAAGTCCACCTACAAGTTCCCCACCGCGATGCTGAACACCGAGAAGGTCACCGTTCCTGACGCCAAGACCGTCTACACCAAGTACAAGGCGGACAAGGGCTACAAGAGCGACGTATGGGTCGTCGCCCTGACACAGGAACGCCGCAAGGAGTTCACTTACGAGTTCAGCCTATGGTACGACCTCTGCCGTATGGATCTCGTCCAGGAGTGGCTCGACTGCGAATATCCGAAGAACGGCGGCGCGACCTTCTACAACACCGCGACCAAGAAGTACTATGTCCCGAGCGGTGCGGACAAGAACGAGCCGTGGGACAAGGCTTCCGAAGCTGAGCGAGCGAATATGATTCCCGTCCAGGCGCGTGACTGGGATTGGAACCCGATCCACCTCCGCTATCCGATTCCTACTTCCGAGCTCACAGCCAACCCGCTGTGTACCCAGAACGACGGATACGAATAATAGAGTTCTCTCTGGTTAGTTTTTAATGTATGGTTCCCGCGAAGTGGCTGAAAGGTTGCTTCGCGGGTTTTGATAATAGCGCGGGACGGGAGCGCCCGCCTTGTGGACGGAATCGAAAAGGGTCCGGAAAGCCTCCGTCTCCCCCCGGAGGAGCAGCGTGCATAGCATCCGGTCGACCGCTGCGGGCGAATGGATGCCGGCGGCCTCCAGCAGGTACAGGTGGTGGAGCGGGTCGCGCGAAGCGAGCGGCGCGACGCCCCGGGCGGCGGGAGTATCCGGCGTCCGGGCCTTCCCGGCGGCCATCTCCCGGCGGAAGCGCCGGACGAACTGGCCGTGGCACAGGCTGCGGGACAGCACGGCGCAGTATTTCTCCGCCAGCGCGTAATCCCCCAGGCGGTAATAATCGATCAGCAGCTGCCGCAGCACGAGGAAGCTCATCCCGTGCTCCTGGGTCGCGGCCAGCTGGTAGAGCGCGTGGACGGCCTCGTTGTAGCTGCCGAGCCGCTCATCCAGGAAAGTCCGGAAGAACGCACTCTCCTCGTCGCTCCGGTCGCAGCAGTCGAAATCATTCTCCCCGCGGACCGGGTAATCGAAAATCCGGTCGCCGAGCATTCCCTTCTCCCCGAGCGCGAGGAGCGCGAGGGGCGTCAGCGTCTCGTCCGCAGCGCAGCGCTCCGGCGTCGCGACGGCGAGCACACGGTCCCAGTTCCCCAGGGTCACGGCATACTGCGTCCCGGCAACAATCTCCCGCCTGCGGAGCGACGGATGGAGGGCAATCACCCCCGCCCCGGCCGCGACCAGCAGCGCGCAGAGCGCAACATCCACCCATCCGCATTTCCCCTTCTCCGGCGACGGCAAGAGGCGCGAGAGCAGCCACAAGCCGGCGCAGACCAAGATCAGGAACACGCCCCGCTGCGGCGTATGCCCGAAAGCCACGACGATCCACAGCGCCACGGCCGGCACCATCGGGACCCACGCCCAGCGCACCCGCAACCGCCGGAACACCCCCTGCAGCAGCAGGAAGGCCAGCGTCACCCCGGCTGCGACAATCGCCTGCGCATAGAAGGAAAAACGGAAGAACTGCGCCAGAAAATCCCCGAGGATGCCGGACACCGGCAGCGGGGAAGCGAAACGCCCGGCGAAGTAATCCCGCGAGAGCAGGAACAGCCCGTTCTGCTCTTGGGCCACGAACGTGTATTTCTGCGCCAGCAGCGTGACGAGAAACACTCCGAGGAAGAGAATCACGGGCGGCAGGAATCGTTTCATCGGGCAAAGAGGCTGGAAATCGGTTTGGACCACGTCCCAGGATCGCCCTTGACGAACTCGGGCACATTGTAGGACTTGAGCCGGAGGGTATTGTGGGATGGATCCTTCTGCGGGAGAAGGAACGGTTTCGAAAAATGGCCTTCCCCGTCGAAGTGCGACAGGTACAGGCGGGTGAAGCGGCCGTCGATGCGGCGGCTGGAGAAGACGATCCAGCGGCCGCCGGAGGACCAGGAATGGTAGCTCTCCGTGTCCGCGCTGTTGAGTTCATCCACGCGGCGCACGGCACCCGCCTCCAGGTCCATCAGGTACAGGTCCGCCTCCCGGTGCCAGATCGGGAAGGTCCCGTACGCGGAACCGGTGAAGAGCAGCCATTTCCCGCTTACGCGCGGGAAGGAGACCGAGAGCGTGTCGCTTTCCAGCAGCGTCTGCGGTTCGCCGGTGAAGGCCCCGGCCGTGAAACGGACGGCCTTCAGGGCATAACGGATGTCCGCGCGGTTCCCGGCGACATCCTCCACCTGCGGCGCGCTGCAGTAGTACAGCGTCCCGCCGTCCGGCGACCAGGCCGGGAATGTCTCCATCGCCGCGTCGCCGAACATCGGCTCATACGTGGAGACGGATTCCGTCTGCGTATCGAAGAGGATGATGTCCGAGAAGTGGTCATAGACTTCCACCTGCTGGCTCCCCGTCAGCGGGAAGCTCTGCTGCGTGGAATTGGAGGAGAAGGCGATCCAGCGGCCGGAAGGGTGCCAGGCGGGATAAGTTCCCTGCCGCTGCGGGCCCACGGTCGCCAGATTCAGGAGGTGGAGGTCCTCCCCGTCGCGGAAGACGGTTCCGCCGCCCGTCCCGCGGACGTGGAGCATCATCCGGGACGGGTCTCCGCCCGGAAACTGATGGCAGTTGACGCATCCTCCGCCGATGTCTTTGCTGGAGACCACGGTCTTTTCGCGGTAGGAGGCCAGCTCCCGGGCATAGATGCCCATATCGCTCCAGCTCTGGTAGCCGGGCTCGATCAGCCGGTAGGCGATGAAGGGATCGATGGCGTCCCGGGAGACATAGACCGGGAACGGCGCATATTCCGTCCCGCGGCGACTCCCCCGCTCCCGCGCCCTGACCCGGTAGAACAGCGTATCTCCCTTCCGTTCAACGGCATAAGACAGTTTTCGCCCGTCTTTCATCCGGAAAGTCAGGGGCGCCATCCCCTCCGGGACCGTCACGCCGACATAGTCCGGAAAAATCTCCGGGAGCTCCGCGCGGGTCTCATACTTCACCCGCGCACAGCTCCCTGCCAGCAGCATCCCTGCCAGCAGTCCTGCAACGACCGAAGATTTGATTTGTGCTTTCCGCAATTTCCCTCCGTGAGCGGGGTCTCACGCATATACAAAAATACAATTTTTACAGAAAATACTATCTTTGCAGAACCATGATGAAAGTGGAGTATCCCGGGGAATTCTGGAAGGATTACGCGCTGCTGGACAGCGGCGACGGGGCGAAGCTCGAGCGCTTCGGCCCGTACACGATGATACGGCCGGAGCCGAAGGCGCTCTGGCGCCCGTCGATGTCCGCCGCGGAGTGGGAGAAACTCGCCCACGTGCGCTTCCGCCCGGGCGCCGGCTTCGGCAAGGCCGGCAAGGAGGACAGCGGCACCTGGGAGCGCCTCAAGACGATGGATGACCAGTGGTACATCCGCTACAAGGGTGCGCAGCCGGGCCTGGACTTCCAGCTCCGCCTCGGGCTCACCGCCTTCAAGCACGTCGGCGTCTTCCCCGAGCAGGCCGCCAACTGGGAATATATCTACAGCCATACCAAGGCCCTCGGCCCCCGGCCGAAAGTCCTCAACCTCTTCGCCTACACCGGCGCCGCTTCGCTGGCCGCCAAGGCCGCCGGGGCGGACGTGACGCACCTGGACGCCGTGCGCCAGGTCGTCACCTGGGCCCGCGGCAACATGGAGCGCAGCGGGATGGACGGCATCCGCTGGCTCGTGGAGGATGCGATGAAATTCGTGCGCCGGGAAGCGCGCCGCGGCAACCGCTACCAGGGCATCATCCTGGATCCGCCGGCTTACGGCCACGGCCCCGACGGGGAGAAATGGAAGCTCGACGAGTGCCTCTTCGAAATGCTGGAGACCGTTGCCGCCATCCTCGAACCGGAGCGCAGCTTCCTCGTCCTCAACCTCTACTCGAACGGCTACTCTCCCCTGCTGGGCGAAACCACGGTGCGCGAAGCCTTCGGCCCCGGCGGGCAAATGGAAAGCGGGGAGCTCGCCCTTCCCGACCGTTACGGCAAAGCTCTCCCGCTCAGTATTTTCGTGCGCCTCGAGCGCTAACCGACCAATTCCATCTCGCCGGCGTCCGCATCCCGGATGTCCCCATCCTCCTTACCGGTCATCAGGTCCACCAGCCTGGAGAAATTGTCCACCAGTTTGTCGGAAAGCCCTTCGTCTCCGTTCACCTTGAACGTGTCGGCGAGGTAATAGATGTAGTTGCCGCAGAGTTCGAAATCATCGACGGCGTACTCGTAGAATTCGAGGTAGAAGCGCGCGGTCACGATGAGCTCGTTCGCCAGGGCGATGCCCAGCTCCCGCGCCTTGTCGCGCTGGCCCAGCCGGTAGTACAGGTCGACCATCTCCGTGATCATAAAGTCGTTGCCGGAGAAGCCGATCGGAATCGTCTCGATCGGGAAATTCGAGGCAGGCACCTTTTCCTCGCACATATCCAGCATCTCGATGGCGCGCTCCGTCTCGCCCGCCTTCAGGAAGGCGTCTGCGGCGGTCACGAACATCGAGCGCAGCGGCACCGCGCCCAGGTAGGTATAGAGGTTCTGGTAATCCACATACCAGCCTTCCCGGCTCACGGCGTCGAAGCTGTAGACGTTCGTCAGCAGGTCATACAGGCGGTCCGTGTCGACGATGCCCGCGTCGCGGCTCGACGGCGTGTTGCGGAGCGGGACGAAGCGGTAGGAGAAGCCCTCGAACATCAGGTAATCCTTGATGCCCATATTCAGGTCGCCGGCCATATTCAGCAGGTTCAGCGGACGGTCCCACCGGTAATTCGACAGCAGGTCGAGCATAAACAGCTCCGGCTTCGTCAGGTAGTCCTTGCCCTCCGGAATCTCGAGGACGATCTCGTCCGGAATCTGGTCCGCGTACTTCTCGGACAGGATGCCGCAGCGCAGGACGTTCTCCTTGTTCACCGGGATGGAGAACCTGCGGGACATAATGTAATCCACGCGCTTCCCGCTCGCGAGGACGATCTTCGCGTCCGGGTGGCGGAAGACGGTCATCACGTCGGAGAGCGGGATGACCTGGTTGCGGGTGTCGTAGATGTAGACGACTTCATTCGTGCCGTAGAGGTACTGCTCCAGGCCGACCCGCAGGTCGAGCGGCGCGGACTCGTTCACGGCATATTTCATCTGGTCGATGTGCCAGTCGGTGCCGAGCAGGGAGGTGTTGCAGATGCGCACGTCCGGGCGGACGTTTTCAACTTCCTGCGCATACCAGAGCGGGAAGGTATCGTTGTCCCCGTGGGTCACGAGGATGCCGTTCTCCCCCGCCGAATTGAGATAGTTGTAGCCGATCTCGACGGCGCTCGTGCGGTGGGAGCGGTCGTGGTCGTCCCAGTTCTGGGCGGCCATCAGCGCGGGCACGCAGAGCAGCAGGACGGTCACGCCCGCGGCGGCCGCGACACTGTCCTTGCGCAGGAGGTCCTTCAGCCAGCCGTACACCGCCGCGACGGCGATGCCGATCCAGATGCTGAAGGCGTAGAAGGAGCCCGCATAGGCGTAATCCCGTTCGCGCACCTGGTAGGGCGGCTGGTTCAGGTAGACGACGATGGCGATGCCCGTCATAAAGAAGAGCAGGAACACCAGCCAGCAGCCGCGCTTGTCGCGACCGAACTGAAAGAACAGGCCCAGCAGGCCGAGGAGCAGCGGCAGGAAATAATAGTGGTTCTTGCCCTTGTTGTTTTTCAGCATATCCGGCGCGTCGGCCTGGTCGCCGAGACGGTAGTTGTCGAGGAACTTGACGCCGCTCTCCCAGTTGCCGAGGAAGATGTCGCCGGGCGTCGGGCTGTGGATGTCGTTCTGGCGGCCGACGAAGTTCCACATAAAGTAGCGCCAGTACATCCAGTTCATCTGGTAGTCGAAGAAGTAGGCAAGGTTGGCGCCCATCGTCGGCTTCTTATGGTCGGTGCCGTCGATGCGCTTGCCCTTGCCGTTCATATAGCTCTCGTAGAAGTCCTCGTTGGCGGTGCCGGAGGTGCTGGGAGACCACATACGCGGGAAGAGCATCTTGCCTTCCGCTTTGTATTTTATATCCACGGGGCCGTCCGCGTGGACATATTTCCCGTTCAGCGGCGCCCAGTAGCGCTTCACCTTGAGGTCATACGGGGCGTCGAAATACTGGCCGTACAGGATCGGGTTCGAGCCGTACTGCTCGCGGGAGAGGTAACGGACGAGGGTGAAGGCGTTGTCCGGCTGGTACTCGTTCGTCGGGGTCTTCGCGGCGGAGCGGATGATGCAGATGCTGAAGATGGAGAAGCCGATGATGATCGTCGTGAAACACAGCAGGACCGTGTTCAGGACCACCTTTTCGCGCTTCAGGCTCCGGAAGAGGCCCCAGAAGCAGAGGGCCAGCAGGGCCACCATAAAGAAGGCGGCGCCGCTGTTGTACGGCAGGCCGAGGCCGTTCACGAAGGCCAGGTCCGCATAGGCGGCCGCCTTCGGCAGCCACGGCACGATGACAAAGAGGATGGCCCCGAGAATCACTACGGAGATCAGCAGGATCTTGACATATTCCCAGAAAGAGAAGGTCCCGTTCTCGCGCTTCCGGTAATAGAACAGGAACACGAGCGCCGGGATGGTCAGCAGGTTCAGCAGGTGGACGCCGATGGACAGGCCCATCAGGAAGGAGATCAGGACGATCCAGCGGTTGGCGTACGGCTCGTCCGCAGTCTCGTACCAGCGGATCATCGCCCAGAAGACCAGGGCGGTGAAAAGCGAGGACATTCCGTAGACCTCGCCTTCGACGGCGGAGAACCAGAAGGTGTCGCTGAAGGTATAGGCGAGGGCGCCGACCGCGCCGCTGCCGAAAATGATGAGGGCGTTGGCGAGGTTGTAACGGCCGTCAGCGCCGGGGCGCACCAGGCGCTTCACGAAGAAGACGATGGTCAGGTACAGCAGGAAGATGGTCAGCGCGGAGCAGAGCGCGCTGACGGCGTTCACCAGGATCGCGGCGTGCATATTGTCGCCGAAAATCGTGAAGAAACGGGCGATGAGCTGGAAAACGGGGTTTCCCGGCGGGTGGCCGACTTCGAGTTTGTATGAGGAGGCGATGAACTCGCCGCAGTCCCAGAAGGAGGCGGTCGGTTCCATCGTGGACAGGTAGGTCGCGAGCGAGACGGCGAAGACGAGCAGCCCCGTCAGCCTGTTCCACAAATTGAATTTCTTGGTATCCATATCCTACAAAGATATAAAAGGAATCTTTATCTTTGCAAAAATAGCACCTCGTATGGGAGACAATGACTGGAAAAAACGGCTGGGCGTCGTGTATTCGACAAATCCGGATTTCGCATACGCCGCGGAGGATGACGCCGCGGAGGCGGAGACCCTCGAGCCTTCCCGCCAGAAGCTGATCGTCTCGCTGGAGCGCAGCGGGCGCGCCGGGAAGCAGGTCACGCTGGTCCGCGGCTTCGTCGGAAGCGCGGAGGACCTCGCCGCCCTGGGCAAGACGCTGAAGACGCGCTGCGGCGTCGGCGGGACCGCCAAGGACGGTGAAATCACGATCCAGGGAGACCTGCGCGAGAAGGTCACGGCGCTGCTGCTCTCCCTTGGGTACAAGGCGAAAAGAGGCAACTGATGATGCTGTTGCAGGACACCACCTTCGTTTTCGGGCAACTGATGATGCCGCGGGAATACCTTCCTGCCGCCGAGGCCACGTGGAGCGACAATCCGCTCAACGCGGCACTGACGCTCGTGGCGGTGATAGCGGTGGTGGTGACGCTGCGCGACCTCCGGCTGATACCGGCGCTGCTGCATTCGCTGACGAGCCGGAAAGGCTGCGAGGAAGCGGAATACAATATGCAGACGAGCCGGACGCGGACCTGGGTGTCCTCCGTGTTTATGCTCCCGCTCTGCCTGATTGCCGACCGCTACCTGGCGCCGGAGAGCAGGATCCTGGTTACGATGGGTCTGGTCACGGGCTTCCTGTTGCTGCGGCTGCTGATTTACGGGATGATCCGGTACCGCATCCTCGGCGGGGAGCGTTTCCGCTATGCGTACACCTGTTTTTTCACCTATTCCCTGCTCGCCGCGGCCGTTTCGCTGGCCGGTGTCGGGGTGATGAATGTCGCGGGCGCAGCGGACGAAACCGTTAAAACATTCGTAATCTCCGTTCTATCAATATTTTACTTATTCTTCCTCGTACGAAAGTGGCAATTTTTACAAAACTCTTACGGCCCTTTCACAACATTTTTGTATCTTTGCGCCCTTGAATTCCTGCCACTGGGAATCCTAGCCGCATTATGGGTAAGATAAAGAAGATATTGATCTCACAGCAGACGCCGAAGAATATGGCGCCCTACGCCGCCCTGAGCGAGAAATACGGGGTCAGCGTGGACTTCCGTCCTTTCTATCTGGTCGAGCCGCTTTCGTCCCGCGAGTTCCGGACCCAGCGGATCAACATCCTGGATTATACGGCCGTCGTTTTCTCCTCGCGCCACGCAATCGACGCTTTCTTCGCGCTCTGCGAAGAGCTCCGGATCAAGGTTCCGGAGACGATGAAGTACTTCTGCACGACGGACATCGTCGCGATGTACCTCCAGAAGCACATCGTGTACCGCAAGCGCAAGATTTTCTTCGGAGACGGCACGCCGGCCTCCGTCCTCGCCCAGATCGGTACCCGCCACGCCGGGGAGAAATTCCTCCTGACGTCTTCGGATACCTCCGGCGGCAGCATCGTCCGGCTCTTCGAAGAGAAAGGCCTGGATTTCAAGAACGCCATGCTGGTGAAGACCGTTTCCCAGGACCTCAAGGACGTGGACCTCGCGGCCTACGACCTCGTGGTGCTCTACAATCCCGCGGACGTGAAGTCCCTCCGGGAGAACTTCCCGGATTTCCAGCCGGGCGGGACCCGCTTCGGCTCCTACGGCCGCTCCATCGTCAAGGCGATGGAGGAAGCCGGCCTGGAGACCGCCTTCCGCGGCCCGAGCCCGGAAGCCCCTTCCGCCGCCAAGGCCATCGAGCTCTACCTCGAACAGAATAATTAATACAATGGAATCTACCGGCAACAGCCTCTCCCGCGGGGAGAGATTGCGCGGCAAGAACGACATTTCCCGGCTCATCGCCCAGGGCCGCCGGGGAAGCTGTTCCTGCCTCCACTATTGCTGGGTCGCCCCGAACGGGGCGGAGACGGACCGCATCGTCGTGTCCGTGCCGAAGAAACTGTTCAAGCGCGCCGTCCGGCGCAACCTCCTGAAGCGCCGCATCCGCGAAGCCTACCGCACCCAGAAATCCCTCCTGGGCGCAGCGGAGGGCCACCGGGACATCCTTTTCCTCTACAATTCCCCGGAAGTACTCCCGTTCGAAACCATCCGCGCCGCGGTGGCGGAAGTGCTGACCCGGCTCGCCGCTCCGACTGACGCAAAAACGACCCAGCCATGAGCGCCGGATCGTTTCTGAGAAAGGTGCTGGCCGCGCCTTTCATCCTGCTGATCAAGTTCTACCAGCTCTGCATCTCGCCGCTGAAGCCGCCGAGCTGCCGCTTCACGCCGACCTGTTCGCAGTACGCCCTCGAGGCCTTCCGCAGGTACGGCCCCCTCAAGGGCTTCTGGCTCTCCCTCAAGCGCATCCTCCGCTGCCACCCCTGGGGCGGCTCCGGCTACGATCCCGTGCCGTAACGGCTTACCGGTAGAAGGTTTCGGCCTTGACGGTGGTGCAGAGGGCGCCGAGTTCGGGGACGAGGCGCTTGAAGTGGTCGGAGGCGGAATGGGCGTCAAGCGCGGCCTGGTCCTTCCAGGTCTCATAAATCATAAGCTCCAGGGGGCGGGTCGTGCTGGTCAGGATGTCATATTCGATGACGCCGGCGTCGTTCGCGAGGGTCGCGGCGACCAACTCCTTCGCCTTGGCGATGACCTGCTCGCGGGAGGCCTCATCCTTGGCGACGAAATGGCAGTTGATGCGGAGGCTCTTGCCTGCCTTGTCGGGATTCGCGACCTGGAGGAACTGCTCGATGGTCATATTCCCCTGGGCCTGGATTTGCGGCACGAGGGAGGTGAAGTGCGGCGCGGCGGAATGGACGTCCAGCGAGGGCTGGTCCTTCCAGGTTTCATAGATCAGCATCCAGTCCGGGCGGGTCTCGCTGCGGAACAGGTCATACTCAATCATACCCGCATCCGACTGCGAGGCGGCGACCAGATCCGAGGCCAGCGCGACCGCGGCGTCGACTTTCGCCGGCTCCACGACGAGCGGCACGTTCAGGCGGATGAATTCAACGTCTTCTGCTTTCGGAGCTTGCTGGGTTTTCTTGTTGTTGCACGAAGCCAGGAAGATCAGGCTTACCAGGGCGATGCCCATCAGGATGCGTTTCATATCGTAAAAGTTTAAATGATTATCCGGCGTTTTCGCGAATATTGTCGGGGTACGGTGACTCGAACACCGGACCCTCTGGTCCCAAACCAGATGCGCTAGCCAACTGCGCCACACCCCGAATTCCCCCGCACGCGAGGGATGGCAAAGGTATGGCTCTTTTGAAAAAAAAGCAAATTTTCTAACTTTGGGGTATGATAATCCAGGCAAAGGGCATAGAAAAGTCGTTCGGCGCGCTGAAGGTGCTGAAGGGCATTGATTTCGAGGCGCAGGAGGCGGAGGTCGTCTCCATCATGGGTGCCTCGGGCGCGGGAAAATCCACGCTGCTGCAGATTCTGGGGACCCTGTCCACGCCGGACTGCGGCTCGCTGGAGATCGACGGCACGGATGTGCTGCACCTCGGGAGCAAGGAACTCTCCGCCTTCCGCAACCGCCGCATCGGCTTCGTCTTCCAGTTCCACCACCTCCTGCCGGAATTCACCTCCCTGGAGAATGTGCTCATCCCCGCGTTCATCGCCGGACGCAGGGAGCACGAGGCGAAGAAGGAAGCGCTCGCCCTCCTGGACGACCTGGGCCTCGCCGAGCGCATCACCCACAAGCCCTCGGAGCTCTCCGGCGGCGAGCAGCAGCGCGTCGCCATCGCCCGCGCGCTCATCAACCGCCCCGCGATCCTCTTCGCCGACGAGCCCTCCGGCAACCTGGACTCCGCGACCAAGGCGGACCTCCACCGCCTCTTCTTCCAGCTCCGCGACCGCTACCACCAGACCATCATCATCGTAACCCACGACCCGGAGCTGGCCCAGATGTGCGACCGCACCCTTTATATGAAAGACGGTTTATTCCTGTAGGATAATCAGATAATTACGCAAAAAGAAACATTTTCCTGAGATATCCCGGAAAAAGGGCTACTCAGAAAAATGTTTCTTTTTGCTTATACTGACTTATCCTGTGATCGCGAAACCTATTTCCTAGGGTTAGAACCCCCGGGAGGGGCGACGTTGAGGCGGTTGATCTGGTTGCGACGGAATTTTTCTTCCGCGAAATAGAGGCGCGCGATCTTTTCGGAGGAAAGGATGCGGCGGTACTCGCCGACATACCGGCGGTCGATGGAGGAGATTTCCTCGCCGGCGGCGAGATACTCGTTCAGCGCCTCGCTGATCGCGGCCTCGCCTTTCCCTTCGCGCAGCGCGCTCTCCAGCGCCTGGAAGGCCTCGAAGGAGCGCTTCATCGCATCCTCGCGGGCGACCTCGATCTTCTCATAGACCGGCCAGAAGAGCTTCGCCTCGTCCGGGGTGAGCCCGATCTCCGAGGTCAGGAATCCGATCTTCTCGGTCTTCATCTTTTCTTTCCAGTCGAAACGCTGCGGCGCTTTCCGGTCATTGTTCTGCGCAAGCGCGGACACACCGGCAAGCAGCACGGCGGAGACAAGGAGGATTCGTATGGTTCTGTTCATGGTCAAGCGCGGTTAAAAGTCATACAAAAGGGTGTTGATGGCCTCCAGGGACGTGCCGCTGTCGATCAGGTAGGAGACGATGTCCTCGGAGGTATAGGAAACTTCCGTCGCGGACGCTTCCATCGCATCGAAAATCGCGTACGGATCCGTCCGCGGGACGAGATCCGCATAATACATCAGCTCGTAGCTGTCCACGCCCTCGGCTTCGGCCGGGGCGGGATTGCGGAACAGCAGGGTACCGACGGCAAGGCCACAGAGGATCAGGGCCGCATAAGCCAGGTACGGACGCATGTAATCCCAGGCGGAGGGACGGCGGTAGGTCTCGGGAATTTCCGACAGCCGCGCGCCGAGCGCTTCGAAGTAGCCTTCAGGGACTTTGTATGGACGGTTCCGGTTCATTTCACAAACGGGTTTTCAACGCAAAAGCAAACATTTGACAGATTACAGGGAAGAAAGTTTAAGTTTCTCCTTGATTTTCTCATAAGCAATGTGATACGACGCTTTCAGGGCGCCGACGGAAGTGCCGGTGATTTCCGAAATCTGCTCGTAGGGCAGCTCCTCGAAATAGCGCAGCTGGAAGACCACGCGCTGCTTTTCCGGCAGGCCCTGGATGGCCTTCGCCAGGTCGCGCTGGAGGGCGTCGCCGTCGAACCAGGGGTCGTCGTCGATGCGGTTTTCCAGCGTCGTGCGCAGGCTCTCGAAGGAGAGGGCGGAGCGGATCTTCTGCTTGTGGAGATAGTTCAGCGACTCGTTGGTCGCGATGCGGTAGGCCCAGGTGAAGAGTTCCGAGTCGCCGCGGAAGGAAGGCAGCGCCTTCCATATTTTTATAAAGGTATCCTGGAGCACGTCGTCCGCGTCCTCGTGGGAACACACCAGCGAGCGGATGTGCCAGTACAGCCGCTCGCGGTATTGCTCAACGATTTCGTTGAAAACCTGTTCCAGATTGTCCATGCGTTATTTCCGGACGATGGCGCGGAGGGCGGCTGCGCGGATGTTCGCGGCGTCGAGGCCGTAGGCGGCCAGCAGGCCCGCCGGAGTGCCGGACTCGCCGAAGCGGTCGCCGCCGTTGACAAACTCGACGGCGGTCGGGCAGCGCGCGGCGAGGCACG
>LUZF01000006.1 GCA_001602865.1 Bacteroidales bacterium Bact_14 | reverse complement strand
GGCGGCGACGCCGTCTCCGGCGCCGCGACCGTCATCCTCGCGATGGGCGCCGGCCGCCGCGCTGCCCGCGCCATCGACGAATACTTGAAGTCCAAAGCCTAGCCGAAAGGGGGACTGGAAATAGAAAACGCGCTGCGGTCCGCAGCGCGTTTTGTGATTCCGTTGGGATTCGAACCCAAGACCCACAGCTTAGAAGGCTGTTGCTCTATCCAACTGAGCTACGGAACCATCCGTAATGGGACTGCAAAGTTAGCAACTTTGTCGAGAATAATTCATATATTTACAAGCTTTATCAAGATTATTAACAGTTTATAGCCATATGAAGAAATTTTTGATGGTATCCCTGCTGGCGCTGCTGTCCGTCGCGGCATTCGCGCAGTCGGCAACGTTGCTGTCCATGGCCCGTCCGGAACTGGAAAAGCGCGGTCTTACCGAATCGGAAGTGCGTATCCGGCTCCTGGAGAGCGGAATTGACGTAGACAACGTTTCTCCGGCGGAATATGCCTCGTACCAGGGCCGCGTGATTGCGATCCTGGATCAGATGCAGTCCGAGAAAGTTACGGCCTCCGCGACGCAGGAGATTTCCGAGCAGGCTCCGCAGGACCTTCCCGAGGTTCTGGAGGACCAGCCCGACGCCACGCTTCCGCCGGCGCCCGCCGCAGTCCCCGCCGCCCCGGATTCCCTGGAAATCTACGGCCACGCGCTGTTTACCGGGAACTCGCTGGACGTCTTCCGTACCACGGACGGCGCCCAGGCCCCGGATTCCTATGTGCTGGGCGAAGGGGATGAGGTCCATATCTCCATCTTCGGCTCCTCCCAGACGGAAATCCACCAGCGCATCGGCGCCGACGGCTCCATCCAGCCCGCCGGATCCACCAAAATCTTCCTCAAGGGCATGACCCTGGCCCAGGCCCGCGCCGCCGTGCGTACCAAGCTGGCGCAGCACTACTCCTTCCGCCAGGACCAGATCGCGGTATCCATCTCCACGGCCCGCACCCTTTCGGCCAGCATCTACGGCGAAGTCGCCGTCCAGGGCGGCTATACCCTGAGCGCCCTCAACACGGCCTTCAACGCCCTCGCGGCCGCCGGCGGCCCTTCCGCCATCGGTTCGGTCCGTAACATCCAGCGCTCCCGCGGCGGCCAGACCAGCACCCTGGACCTCTACAAGTATATGACCGGTGCTACCGGCGACGTGAATTACGACCTCCAGAACGGAGACGTCCTCTTCGTCCCCGTCGCGACCAAGGTGGTGCGCGTGGAAGGCGCGGTGAACCGCCCGATGCGCTACGAAGTCCTGGAGAATGAAACCATCGCCGACGTAATCCGTTTCGCCGGCGGGCTGGCGGAGAACGCCTTCCCGGATTTCGTACAGCTGGAACGCCGCGAAAACGGCAAGGTGGTGTATTCCGACTATGACCTGAACCGCATCCTCAGCGGCGAACAGAAGATCACGCTCCAGAACGGCGACGTGGTCCGCCTGCGTCCCACCGACAACCTGGACGAGCAGTATGTGGCCGTCGAAGGCGACGTCTATCTCGCCGGCCGTTACGACATCCGCGAGAACCGCGACCTGGCGACCCTGATCGACCACGCCCGTCCGCGGTATACCGCCAAGATGGACAACGTCTTCGTCGAGCGTACCCGCGATGACGGGACTTCCGAACTGATTACGGTCCCGTTTACCGGCGCCTCCGCCCAGCGGGACTTCGTCCTCCAGCCCCGCGATCGGGTCATCATCCTGGAACTCGCGACCTACCAGGAAATGGATACGATTTCCGTCCAGGGCCAGGTCCACAGGCCTTTCTCCCAGGCGTTCGGCCTCAAGGACCGGATGACGGTCGCCCAGGCCATCGAGTTCGCCGGCGGTCTCAGGACCAGCGTCTATCCCGTAGCCTACATCTTCCGCAAGGACGTGACCAATCCGGACCGGATGGAATACCTGCGCATCAACCTGGACCGGGACGGCAATACCCAGCTCCGGCCCGGCGACCAGCTCAACGTCTATGACAACACGACCTACGCCAACATCGGCGAAGTCCGCGTGAGCGGTGCCGTCAAGTACCCGTTCTCGACCGCTTACGACTCCAAGCTCAAGGTCAGCGACCTCCTGACGATGGCCGGCGGCCTGGAAGTCGGTGCCGCGTACGACCGCGTCGAGGTGTTCCGCGTCAACATCTCCAGCACCGAGCAGGTGTACTATGACCGCATTATGCTTACGGTCGACAAGGACCTGAACGTCGTGAATCCGGACTTCCAGCTGCAGCCGTACGACCACGTCGTCGTCCGGATGACGCCCAATTTCGCGACCAGCCGTTATGTCCAGATTACCGGCCGCGTGAAGTATCCGGGCGTCTACCCGCTGGAGGATTCCAGCACCTCCCTTTCCCAGGTCATCAAGATGGCCGGTGGCCTGCTCTCCGACGCGGAGCCCTATGCCACCATCTTCCGTGAATTCAATGCCCGCGGCATGATCGCCGTCCAGCTCGAAAATGTCCGGCGCAGCTTCGGCAGCACCGCCTCCGATCCCTTCCTGATGGAGGGTGACGTGATCAACATCGTCCGCCAGGAGAACATCGTGACCATCCGCGGCACCGCTACCCGGATGGGCCAGTACGCGCCGGAAGGGATGGACTACGCCCAGCGCACCGTGGTGTATGACGGTGCCCACGGGGCCAAGTGGTACATCCGCAAGTACGCCGGCGGCTTCACCAAGACGGCCGACCGCAGCAGCGTGACCATCACCTACCCCAACGGCCAGTCCGAAGGTACGGGCCGCTTCCTGTTCTTCCGCACCTACCCGACGGTCCATTCCGGCGGCGTCATCTCCGTCAGCGTCGATGCCGACAAGCTCCGCGAACTGACGGAGCCCAAGGAGAAGGTCGATTTCGAGAACATCGTCGCGAAGGGTCTCACCGGCCTCTCCTCCATCGCATCCATCGTGATCCTGGCCCGCAGCCTGGCTACCAGCAAATAAACCTTTCCGTTATGGAAGAGAAGAAATACGACTCCTATTTCGAAGAGGAAGAAGAGGGCCTCGACGTCGTCGCCCTGTTCAAGAGCCTCTGGGACGGCCGCAAACTCGTACTTCTCATCACGGCGCTCTTCGTCGTGCTGGGCCTGGTCGCTGCGCTGACGATGAAGCGCAACTACAGGGTCAGCACCGTGATGGTCCCGCAGATGAGCTCCGCCAGGTCCTCCTCGCTGAGTTCCCTGGCCTCCCTGGCCGGATTCGATATGGGCAATACCGCCTCCTCGGAGCTTTCTCCGGTGACCTACCCCCAGATCGTGAACAGCGTTCCCTTTCGGCTGGAGATTATGCATACGCCGCTGCACTACGCCAAAGTTGATACGGCCATCAGCCCGCTGGATTACCAGCGCGAATATGCGAGACTCTCCGTTGCGGAAGCCCTGAAGAAATACACCATCGGCCTTCCGCGCGTCATCCTGGAAGCCGTCCGCGGCCCGCGCCCGGACGTGGTCCTTCCCGCCGAAGAAGGTGCTGAAGGGGAAGTCAAGCCGCTGGTGATTACCCGGGAAGAGTTTGATATGCTGAGCGAAATCGGGCGCAAGGTCTCCCTGGCGGTGGACAAGAAGGAAGGCTTCCTCACCCTCTCTGTCGAGGGCTCGGAGCCCATCCAGACCGCCGAACTGGCCCTGAAGACCCAGCAGCTGCTCCAGGATGAGATCATCCGCTTCCGTACGGAGAAAGCGCAGGCGGAACTCTCCTACGTCCAGGCCCGCTACAACGAGGTCAAGGCCGAATCCGACCACCTCCAGACCCAGCTTGCCCTGGTCCGGGACCGCTCCCAGAATATGCCGACGACCCGCTCCCAGATTGAGCTGGAGCAGATCCGTACCAAATACAACATTGCCAGTTCGATCTACAGCGAAATGGCGATGCAGCTGGAGCAGGCCAAGATGCAGGTGAAGAAAGACACCCCTTCCTTCACGATCCTGCAGCCGGTCACGGTGCCCACCAATTCGTCCAACAGCCGGGCCAAGACCCTGGTCCTCTGGACCATCGTGGGCTTCATCCTGGGCTGCGGCATCGTCCTCGTCCGGGCGCTCCCGAAGCTCGGGAAGAATCCTGCTAACTGATTTTCTCGAGATAGTCGAAGATGGCGGCCGCGGCCGCGGCAGGGGAGAGCTCCTGCGACTTCACCACCAGATCGAAAATACCGTCGGCGGGCTCCACACGGCCCGCTTTCCGGTTTGCGCGCGAGCTGCGCACCAGCGCGAGCGTCTCCGGCGGGAACTGCGTCGCGAGGCAGAGCAGCAGGTCCGGCGCCTGCGCCCCGACGTTCTCCCAGAGCGGCGGGTACTTTTTCCAAAGCCACCAGCCGGTCGCGCGCAACAGGGTCGCATCGGCATCCGTCCCCGGCGCCGTCCCTTTCTTGTATTTCCGCAGATCGATGTAGTAGGTCCGGTTGGCGTAGTCCAGCCTGCGGCAGATTTCCTCCACCGCCTTCGCCGCTTCCTCCCAGCCCGCCTCCTCCGTGTCGAGGAGCGTCACGACCGAATACTTACCCATCCTTTCCGGCGTTTTCAATCAGTTCCCGGATTTCCTGCTTCGCGATGCGCCAGCGGGGGATGTCGATCTTGGTACCAATCACCTCCACCACCTTCGCCGCGAGACAGGAACCCACCTCTCCGCAGACTTTCAGCGGCATCCCCAGCGAATGGGCATACAGGAAGCCGGCGGCATAGGTATCCCCCGCGCCCGTGGCGTCGATGGCGATGCCCGGCCACGGCTGGATGAAATGCACCTCATCCCCCCGCTTCACCCAGCTACCCTCCTTTCCAACCTTCACAACCGCCACCTGGCAGATCTTGGAAATCTCATTCAGCGACGCCCGCGGATCTTCGAGCTTGGTGAAAGCGCGCGCCTCGGTCTCATTGGCGAAAACGATGTCCACATACTGCTCCACCAGGTTATGGAGGAAGGCGTCATTCGACTCGACCACGTTGTAGGAGGCCATATCCAGCGAGATGATGCATCCCGCCTCCCGGGCCATCTCCACCGCGCGGCGGATCAGCGCCTGGTTCTGGACAAGATATCCCTCGATGTGGAAATAGTCGTAGCCTTCGAACATCTCCGGCTTCAGGTCCTCCGGAACGAACTCCAGGGCCGCGCCGAGGTGGACGGCGAAGGTCCGGTCGGCGTTCGCGCCCGTGATGAAGACCATCGAGCGGCCGGAGGACTGCGTCCCCTTCAGGAGGGTGCAATTCACGCCGTACTGCTCCTGGTCGCTCTGGAACAGGTGCCCCAGTTCGTCGTCGCCGACCTTGCCGATGAAGCCGGAAGGCATGCCGAAGATGGCCGTGCAGGTGATGGTGTTCGCCGCGGAACCGCCGGCGACGTAATGGACGCCCAGCGGCTTGAGCGCGGACCAGATCAGGTCGCCCGTCTCGCTGTCCACGTGCTGCATGCTTCCTTTCGGGAGATGGTATTTCTCGAGAAGGGAATCATCCGGCAGGACGGCAAGAATGTCCGTCAGGGCGTTTCCTATGCCAAGAATTGATTTCATATTCTCAAAAATACGAATTATTATCGGTATATTTGCGCCCGTGAAAAACAAATTGAAATACGTGCTTTGGACGCTTGTAGCGTTGGTCCTGCTTTACTTCTCCTTCCGGGAGGTAAAGTGGCACGATTTCATTTCGGTCCTGAAGCAGTGCCGCTGGGGCTTCGTCGTCCTGTCGATGGTCTTCGGCGCGATCGCGAACGTCATCCGCGGTCTCCGCTGGCGCCTGCTGATCGTGCCGCTCGACCCGGAAGTGCGCCGCGGCCGCTGCATCGACGGCTTTATGATTGCCCGTATGGCGGACTACGTCATCCCCCACAGCTGTGAATTCATCCGCTGCGGCTACGTCACCTCGAAGCGCCTCGGCTATGAAAAGGCCATCGGAACGGTGCTCCTCGAGCGCACGTGGGACGTCACGGTCCTCTTCCTGCTGATTCTCGCAGTCCTCGCGCTGCGCTGGAACCTGTTCAGCGCCTTCTTCGCGGAGGAAATCCTCGGCAAGGTGGGCGGAAACGCCGGTTTCAGCCTCTGGTGGATCGTCCTGGCCCTCGTCGCGGTCGCCGGCCTCGTCGTGGTTTACTTCCGTTCCGCGCGCGCCCGCAAGATCATGCAGGGCATCCGGGCCGGCCTCGTCAGCTTCACGAAAATGAAGAACAAGGGCACCTTCCTGCTCCTGACGCTCGGCCTCTGGATCTGCTTCATCCTGATGACGATGACCATTATCTGGTCGCTGCCGGAGGATTACGGCCTGGACCTGATCGACGGCCTGTTCATCATGGTCGTGGGCGGCATCGCCTCCATCGTGCCCGTGCCGGGCGGATTCGGCGCCTTCCACTACCTCGTGGCCCTCGCCCTCCAGTCCATCTACGGCATCCCCTTCGAGACGGGCATCATCTTCGCGACCCTCTCGCACGAGTCCCAGACGCTGATGGTGATGATCACCGGCGCCATCGCGTATGCGTATGAGATGTTGAAACGGCCCGAAGAGAAGGTTACCGTAAAACAAGTTCGACAGGACAGTGGTCGGAACCTGTAATCCCGTCGTGGATGTCCGCGGAGACGATCCTGTCCCGCAGATTCTCTGAAACCAGGAAATAATCGATGCGCCAGCCGACGTTCCGTTCGCGGGCGGCCATCCGGTAGGACCACCAGGAGTACTTGACTTCCTCCGGGTGGAGGTAGCGCCAGCTGTCGATGAATCCGGCGCCGAGCAGTTCGGTCATCTTGGCGCGCTCCTCGTCGCTGAAACCTGCGCTGAAGTGGTTCGTGGCGGGGTTTTTCAGGTCGATTTCCTCGTGGGCGACATTCATGTCGCCGCAGACGACGACCCCCTTGCGGGCCGCCAGCCCGACGAGGTACGCCCGGAAGGCGTCCTCCCACTGCATCCGGTATTCCAGCCTCCGGAGCCCGTCTTGGGAGTTCGGCACATACACGCAGACGAGGAAGAAATCCTCCATCTCCAGCGTAATCACGCGTCCCTCGGTGTCGTGCTCGGGGATGCCGATGCCGTAGGTCACCGCCAACGGTTCGACGCGCGTATAGACGGCAGTGCCGGAATAGCCTTTCTTTTCGGCGTAGTTCCAGTAGGAGCGGTAGCCCCAGAATTCGAGGTCCAGCTGTCCCTCCTGGAGCTTGGTCTCCTGGAGGCACACGAAATCGGCGTCGAGCTCCTGGAAGACATCCTCGAAGCCCTTCTTCGCCACGGCGCGAAGCCCGTTTACATTCCAGCTGACCAGTTTCATTCCAGCGTCCATTCAGCCCCGTCCTTGGTATCCTTGACCACGATGCCCAGCGTGCGCAGGCAGTCGCGGATGTGGTCGCTCTTCGTCCAGTCCTTCGCGGCCTTGGCCTCGGCGCGGGACTCGAGCACCATCTCCATCAGTCCGGCGACGGTCTTGCCCATCCGGCCGCCTTCGCCTTCCTCGTCCCGCAGGCCGAGTACGCCGAAGACGATGTCGTCGAAGAGCTGGACCAGCGTCGCCGTGTCGCCCTTCGAGAGGGTGAGTTTCTTGTCCTTCGCCGTGTTGATGATGCGTACGGCGTCGAAGATGTGGGAGAGGGCGATGGGGGTATTCATATCATCGCAGAGGGCGTCGTAGATACCCTCGAAGAGGGCCTTCACCTCCGGATTGTCCGCCGGGCAGCTGTCCGGGGCGACCGCGTCGGAAAGGGTTCCGTACGGGAGGTTCGGGGCCTGGTGGCCCGCCATCGCGTAGAGGTCCTTCGCCGCCTGGAGGATGCGCTTCAGGCCCTTCTCGGCCGCCTGCAGCGCGTCGTTGCTGAAGTCCAGCGTGCCGCGGTAGTGGGCCTGGAGGATGAAGAAGCGGATCGTCATCGGGCTGTACGCCTGCGCGAGCAGGGGATGGTTGCCGGAGAAGAGTTCGGGGAGGGTGATGAAGTTGCCCAGGGACTTGCCCATCTTCTGGCCGCCGATGGTGATCATGTTGTTGTGGACCCAGTAGTGGACGCCCTGCGTGCCGCGGGAGGCGACGTTCTGGGCGATCTCGCACTCGTGGTGGGGGAAGAGGAGGTCCATTCCGCCGCCGTGGATGTCAAACTCGCGGCCGAGGTATTTCTCGCCCATCACGGAGCACTCCAGGTGCCAGCCCGGGAAGCCTTCGCCCCACGGGGAAGGCCATTTCATGATGTGCTGCGGCTCCGCCTTCTTCCAGATGGCGAAGTCGAACGGCGCGTGCTTGTCGCCCTGGCCGTCCAGCTCGCGGGTCCCTTCGAGCGTGTCCTCGAGGTTGCGGCCGGAGAGGATGCCGTAGCGGTGGTCCTCGTTGTATTTGCGGACGTCGAAATAGACCGAGCCGTTGCTGATGTAGGCATAGCCGGCGTCGAGGATCTTCTTGACGGCCTCGATCTGCTCCACGATGTGGCCGGAAGCGCGCGGCTCGATCGACGGGGGAGCCACGTTGAGCAGGCGCATCGCCTCGTGGTAGCGGAAGGTGTAGGTCTGGACGACCTCCATCGGCTCCAGCTCCTCGAGCCGGGCCTTCTTCGCAATCTTGTCCTCGCCTTCGTCGGCGTCGTGCTCCAGATGCCCCACGTCCGTGATGTTGCGGACATAGCGCACCTTGTAGCCCAGGTGCCTGAGCAGTTTCTGCAGCACGTCGTAGGTGACGCCCGGACGGGCGTGGCCGAGGTGGGCTTCGCCGTAGACGGTCGGGCCGCAGACATACATTCCCACGTGTCCCGGATTGACGGGGACGAACAGTTCCTTCCGGCGGGAAAGGGTATTGGTCAGAAAGAGGTCTCTCATTTCGGTTCCGCTTTACGGTTGTTGGTGGATGGAATCCATCACGCGGCGGACGGCGAGCGCGAGTTCGTAGCTGTTGACAGCCGACTCGCGGCGCCCGTCTTCGAGCACGCCGATGAATTCCTCGAACTCATAAAAATACGGATTTTTCTCGAGTTTGTCCTGGGCGCAGATGTGAATTTCATCGACGGACAGGGTCCCGCGCTCCCCGGTGAGGGTCGTCGGGATCTTGGCGTCGCGCGTCTTGGAATACGTCATTTCGGCCTGGAAGCCCGGGTAGTCCAGGACGGCGTGGCCCTCGACGTCGATCGGGCCGTACGGCGTGGGCGCCAGGACCTGCTC
This sequence comes from Bacteroidales bacterium Bact_14, assembly GCA_001602865.1. Classification (GTDB taxonomy): domain Bacteria; phylum Bacteroidota; class Bacteroidia; order Bacteroidales; family UBA932; genus Cryptobacteroides. The sequence goes on along the minus strand of LUZF01000006.1, from coordinate 11,966 downwards.
CGCACGGACGCCGGCGGGCTCCCCAAGGATGGAGAGCATCGTGTAGACCGTGTAGATGCCGAGGTCTTCGAGCGCGCCGCCGCCCAGCCGCGGGTCGAAGGCGGGGGCGATGATGCCTTTGTTGAAATTGTCCAGCTTCGAGGAACGCTGGCAATAGAAGGTTTTGTAGTCCCGGATGGGGCCGATCTGCGACGCCTGGGCCTTCAGCGCACGGAAGAAGGGATTCAGGGTCGAGATCATCGCCTCCATCAGCAGGACGCCTTTCTCCCGCGCCGCACCGATCATCCGCTCCACCTCGTCCAGGTTGCAGCCCAGGGGCTTTTCACAGAGGACGTGCTTGCCCGCCGCGATGGCGGCGAGGGTATAGGGACAATGGGTGGTGTTCGGCGTGCCGATGTAGACGGCGTCCACTTCGGGGCAGGCGGCCATCTCCTCGACGGAGGTAAAGACCTTCGCGTCCGGCCCGAACATCTGCGGGTGGGAAGAAATAAAGGCAGCGGCCGTGTCCGCCTTGCGCGAACATACGGCCACTGCCTGAAAACGCGGATCCTGAACAGCCCCCTGGAGAATCCAGTCGCTGATCCTCCCGGTACCGACTATTCCGAATCTTACCATATACTACTACAGGTCATAGAGTTCCTGTGCCATTTCGTCCTTGCGGCCGACAACGATGTTCTGGTAGTCCTTCAGACCGGTACCTGCCGGAATGAGGTGACCGCAGATCACGTTCTCCTTGAGGCCTTCCAGATCATCCACGCGTGCCCGGATCGCCGCTTCGCTGAGGACCTTGGTGGTCTCCTGGAAGGAGGCGGCGGACATGAAGCTGTTGGTCCGGAGGGCGGCGCGGGTGATGCCCTGGAGCACCAGGCGGGCCGTGGCGGGACGCGCGTCGCGGACGACCATCATCTTGAGGCCCTGGCGCTCGAGCGAGGAATTCTCGTTCCGCAGGTCACGGGCGTCGATGATGTCACCCATTTCGAACTTCTGCGATCCGCCCGGATCGAGGACGAGGGACTTGCCGTAGATCGCGTCGTTGGTGTCCATGAAGGTCCACTTGTCGACGAGTTCCTCCGGCAGGAAGTCGGTGTCGCCCGGATCGGTGATCTCGACCTTGCGCATCATCTGGCGTACGATGATCTCGAAGTGCTTGTCGTTGATCTTCACGCCCTGGAGGCGGTAGACGGCCTGGACTTCGTTCACAATGTACTCCTGGGCCTTGACGGGACCGAGGACGTTGAGGATGTCGGTCGGGGAGACGCCGCCGTCGGACAGCCGGCTGCCGGCCTTGACGTAGTCGTTCTCCTGGACGAGGATCTGCTTGGTCACCGGCACGAGGTAGTGCTTCTCCAGGCCGGACTTGCTCCGGACGGTGATTTCGCGGTTACCACGCTTGGTCTTGCCCATGATGACTTCGCCGTTGATCTCGGAGATGATGGCCGGGTTGCTCGGGTTGCGGGCTTCGAACAGTTCCGTAACACGCGGCAGACCACCGGTGATATCGCTGGACTTGCCCAGGGCGCGCGGGGTCTTGAAGAGGATGTCGCCAACCTTGACCTGCTGGCCGTCCTCCACCATGATGTGGGCGCCGACCGGGAGGTTGAAGTTCTTGATACGCTCTCCGTTGGCATCGAGGATGTCGATGACCGGAGCCTTGGTCTTGTCGCGGGACTCGATGATGACGCGGTCCTTGTTGACGCTGAACTCGTCGGCGATCTCCTCGTGGAAGGTCTCGCCTTCGACCATGTTCTCGAAGCGCACCTCACCGGCGGTTTCGACGATGTTGATGGCGTTGTAGGCGTCCCACTCGCAGATGAGGTCTCCCTTCTTGACCTTGTCGCCGTCTTTCTTGTACAGGACGGAGCCGTAAGGGATTTCATACTGGGAATAGGTGTAGCCCGTGTTCTCGTCAATGACGCGGACCTCGGTCTGACGGCTGACAACCACGTCTTCGGGCTGTCCGTCAGCGCCGACGCGCTGGATCGTACGGAGCTCTTCGAACTGCAGCTTACCGTTGTAGCGGGCCTCGATCGAGGAGTCGGCCGTGGTGCTGGACGCGGTACCACCGACGTGGAAGGTACGCAGGGTCAGCTGGGTACCCGGCTCGCCAATGGACTGGGCGGCGATGACGCCGACGACTTCGCCCTTCTCCACCATACGGCTGGTGGCGAGGTTGCGGCCGTAGCACTTCGCGCAGATGCCCTTGCGGCTCTCGCAGGTAAGGACCGAACGGATTTCGACCTGCTCGATCGGCAGCTTGTCGATCAGGGCGGCGGCGTCCTCGCGGATCTCCTCGCCGGCGTGGAGGATCAGTTCTCCGGTCAGCGGGTTGAAGATGTCGTGGACGGACGTACGGCCGAGGATGCGCTCGCCGAGGCTTTCGACGATGGTATCCTTGTCCTTGATCGGGGTCGCGATGAGGCCGCGGAGGGTACCGCAGTCCTCTTCGGTGATGATCACGTCGTGGGACACGTCGACAAGACGGCGGGTCAGGTAACCTGCGTCAGCGGTCTTGAGGGCGGTATCGGCCAGACCCTTACGGGCGCCGTGGGTCGAGATGAAGTATTCGAGCACGGTCATACCCTCCTTCAGGTTGGAGACGACCGGGTTCTCGATGATTTCGTTACCGGCGGCACCGGACTTCTGCGGCTTCGCCATCAGGCCTCGCATACCGCAGAGCTGCTTGATCTGCTGGGTCGAACCACGCGCACCGGAATCCAGCATCATATAGACCGGGTTGAATCCATCCTGGTCGGAGGAGATGTGGTCCTTCACGATGTCGGTCAGGTTGTGGTCGATGGAAGACCAGAGGTCGAGCACCTTGTTGTAACGCTCGCTGTTGGTGATGAAACCCATGGCGAAATTGCCGCGGATCTCGTCGACCTTGCGGTAGCCTTCGCTGATGAGCTTGCTCTTCTCCTCCGGGACGAGGACGTCGCCGAGGTTGAAGGAGATGCCCGCGCGGAAAGCCTGGTCGTAACCGAGGTTCTTGATGTCGTCGAGGAACTGGGCCGTACGGGTCACACCGGTGTTCTTGATGACGTCGGTGATGATCTTGCGGAGGGCCTTCTTGCCGAGGACTTCGTTGACGTACGGAACCTCGTCCGGGACATACTGGTTCACGATGATGCGGCCGGCCGTGGTCTCGACCATCTGGGTCCCCTTGGAGGGATCCTGCTTGTCGAGCGGGAGGCGGACGTTGATCTTCGCGTGCATGTCGATGGCCTTCTCATCGTAGGCGATGATGACCTCTTCCGGTCCGTAGAAGGACATTCCGGTACCCTTGGCGCCGGGACGGATCTTCGTAATGTAGTACAGACCGAGGACCATATCCTGGGAAGGCACCGTGATAGGGGCGCCGTTCGCCGGGTTCAGGATGTTCTGGGAGCCGAGCATCAGCAGCTGCGCCTCCATGATGGCGGCGTTGCCGAGCGGGAGGTGGACAGCCATCTGGTCACCGTCGAAGTCCGCGTTGAACGCGGTACAGGCGAGCGGGTGGAGCTGGATGGCCTTGCCTTCGATCATGCGCGGCTGGAAGGCCTGGATACCGAGGCGGTGGAGGGTAGGTGCACGGTTGAGGAGCACCGGGTGGCCCTTCATTACGTTCTCGAGGATGTCCCAGATGACGGGGTCCTTGCGGTCCACGATCTTCTTGGCGGACTTCACGGTCTTGACGATGCCGCGCTCGATGAGCTTGCGGATGATGAACGGCTTGTAGAGCTCGGCCGCCATGAATTTCGGGAGGCCGCACTCGTGCATGTTGAGTTCCGGACCGACGACGATGACGCTTCGGGCGGAGTAGTCGACACGCTTGCCGAGGAGGTTCTGACGGAAGCGGCCCTGCTTGCCTTTCAGGCTGTCGGACAGGGACTTGAGGGCCCTGTTCGACTCGCTCTTGACGGCGGAGGACTTCTTCGAGTTGTCAAAGAGGGAATCCACGGCTTCCTGGAGCATACGCTTCTCGTTGCGGAGGATCACTTCCGGCGCCTTGATCTCGATGAGCTTCTTGAGGCGGTTGTTGCGGATGATGACCCTGCGGTAGAGGTCGTTCAGGTCGGAAGTCGCGAAGCGTCCGCCATCGAGCGGGACGAGCGGCCGCAGATCCGGCGGGATCACCGGCACGACCTTCATGATCATCCACTCGGGACGGTTGACGCCGTTGGACTCCTGGAACCACTTGACGACGGCCAGGCGCTTCAGGATTTCGGTCTTGCGCTGCTGGGAGGTCTCCACGACCATCTTCTGGCGGAGTTCCTTGCCGAGCGCCTCGACGTCGATCTCCTTCAGGAGGTCGTAGATGCCTTCGGCACCCATCTTGGCGATGAACTTGTCCGGATCGTCGTCCGGCAGGTTCTCGTTGCCCGGGTTGCGGGCGAGGGCGTCGAGGTATTCATCCTCGGAGAGGAGTTCCATCTTCTCGATTCCGGTCACGCCCGGACGGACCACGATGTACTTCTCGTAGTAGATCACGGACTCGAGCTTCTTGGCCGGCAGGCCGAGGAGCGCCGAAATCTTGTTCGGGGCGGACTTGAAATACCAGATGTGGGCCACCGGAACGACGAGGGCGATATGACCCATACGTTCGCGGCGCACCTTCTTCTCCGTCACTTCGACGCCGCAGCGGTCGCAGACGATTCCGCGGTAGCGGATCCGCTTGTACTTGCCGCAGTAGCATTCGTAGTCCTTGGTCGGGCCGAAGATCTTCTCGCAGAAGAGTCCGTCGCGCTCCGGCTTGTAGGTACGGTAGTTGACCGTTTCCGGCTTCAGGACTTCGCCGCAGGAACGCGCGGTGATGTCCTCGGGGGACGCGAGGGAGATGCTGATCCGCTGGAAATTGCTCTTGACTTTGTTTTCCTTGTTATTGAAAGTAGGCATATTTCTATAGTCTTCAAAGGGTCCGTTAATTAATCCAGGGTCACCTTGAGGCCGAGGCCGCGAAGTTCGTGCAGGAGGACGTTGAGCGACTCCGGAATACCCGGGGCCGGCATCGGATCGCCCTTGACGATGGCTTCGTAGGTCTTGGACCTGCCCGTGACATCATCCGACTTGACGGTCAGGATCTCCTGGAGGGCGTTGGCGGCGCCGAAGGCCTCGAGGGCCCACACCTCCATTTCACCGAAACGCTGTCCGCCGAACTGGGCTTTACCGCCGAGCGGCTGCTGCGTAATCAGGGAGTAAGGACCGATACTTCTAGCGTGCATCTTGTCGTCCACCATATGGCCGAGCTTGATCATATAGATGATACCGACGGTGGCGGGCTGGTCGAAATAATCGCCGGTGCCGCCGTCGCGCAGCTGGGTCTTGCCATATCTGGGCACACCGGCCTTGTCCGTGTACTCGCAGATCTCCTCGAGGCTTGCACCGTCGAAGATCGGGGTACTGAACTTCAGGCCGAGCTCCTTGCCCGCCCATCCGAGGACGGTCTCGTAGATCTGGCCGAGGTTCATTCGGGAAGGCACGCCCAGCGGGTTCAGCACGAGGTCCACCGGAGTACCGTCCTCGAGGAACGGCATGTCCTCGCGGCGGACGATCTTCGCGACGATACCCTTGTTGCCGTGGCGACCGGCCATCTTGTCACCGACCGTGATCTTGCGCTTCTTGGCGATGTAGACCTTCGCGAGCTGCATCACGCCGTTCGGAAGTTCGTCGCCGACCTTGATCTTGTCCATCTCGCGCTTGCACTCGGCAGCCATCTGCTTGTAGGTGATGCAGTAGTTGTTGATGAGGTCGCGGATGAGGAGGTTGGCGTCCTTGTCGGCCGTCCAGCGGTTGGAGTTGATGTTCTCGTAGTCGATGTCCTTGAGCTGTTCCGCCGTGAACTTCTTGTCCTTGGGGATCACCTCGACGCCGTACAGGTCGCTGACGCCGGCGCTCTTCTTGTTCTTCGTGAGCACGGCGAGCTTCTGGAGGAACTCCGCGCGGAGCTTCTCGGCCTGCTGGTTGAAGGTTTCCTGACGGATCTCGAGCTTGGCCTTCTGGTCGAGCTTGGCGGTCTTCTTGTTGCCTTCCTTGGAAAGCTTCGCATAGAGGGACGTCTTCACGACGGTGCCGCTCAGGGAAGGATTCGCCTTCAGGGAAGCGTCCTTGACGTCGCCGGCCTTGTCGCCGAAGATGGCCTTGAGGAGCTTCTCTTCCGGGGAAGGATCGCTCTCGCCCTTCGGGGTGATCTTGCCGATCATGATGTCGCCCGGCTCGATGTGGGCGCCGATGCGGACGATACCGTCGTCATCGAGGTCCTTCGTCGCGTCTTCGCTGACGTTCGGGATATCGGAGGTCAGTTCCTCCATGCCGCGCTTGGTGTCGCGCACCTCGGTGAGGTACTCGTCCACGTGGATGGAAGTCAGGATGTCCCACTTGACCATCTCCTCGGACAGCACGATGGCGTCCTCGTAGTTGTAACCCTTCCAAGGCATGAACGCGACCATCAGGTTGCGGCCGAGGGCCAGTTCGCCGTTGTTGGAGGCGTAACCTTCGGTCAGCACCTGTCCGCCGACAATCTTGTCGCCCTTGCGGACGATCGGCTTCAGGGTCACGGTCGTGCTCTGGTTGGTCCTGCGGTAGATGGGGAGCTTGTAGACGGTCTCCTCCGGGTCGAAGCTGACGAACTGCTCGTCCGGGGTCCGGTCGTACTTCACGCGGATCTCATTGGCGTCCACATAAGTGACGACGCCGCTGCGTTCGGCGATGTACTGCGTACGGGAGTCCAGGCAGACCCTCTCCTCGAGGCCGGTACCCACGATCGGGGACTCGGGGGCGAGGAGCGGCACGGCCTGGCGCATCATGTTCGCGCCCATCAGCGCGCGGTGCGCATCGTCGTGCTCCAGGAACGGGATGAGGGAGGCGGCCACGGAAGCCATCTGGTTCGGGGCGACGTCCATATAGTCGACTTCGTTCTTGTCGACCACCGGGAAGTCGGCCTCCAGGCGGCACTGGACCTTGTCGGAACGGATGGTACCGTCATCGTCCATCTCCACGTTGGCCAGGGAGACGCGCTTGTCTTCCTCTTCCTCGGCGCTCATATAGTGCCAGCCGGTCGGGCTCAGGTCGACCTTGCCGTCCTTCACGTCGCGGTACGGGGTCTCGATGAAACCGAGCTCGTTGATGCGGGCGTAGACGCACAGGGAGGAGATAAGACCGATGTTCGGGCCTTCCGGAGACTCGATCGGGCAGAGGCGGCCGTAATGGGTGTAGTGGACGTCTCGCACTTCGAATCCGGCGCGGTCGCGGGAGAGACCTCCCGGACCGAGGGCGCTCAGACGGCGCTTGTGGGTGATTTCGGCCAGCGGGTTGGTCTGGTCCATGAACTGGGAGAGCTGGCTGGTTCCGAAGAAGGAGTTGATCACGGAAGACAGGGTCTTGGCGTTGATCAGGTCGATCGGGTGGAACTGCTCGCTGTCCCGGACGTTCATCCGCTCACGGATCGTGCGGGCCATGCGGCTCAGGCCGACGCTGAACTGGTTGGCGAGCTGCTCGCCGACCGTACGGACGCGACGGTTGCTGAGGTGGTCGATATCATCGACGGTCGCTTTGGAGTTGATGAGCTGGATGAGGTACTTGATGATCTCGATGATGTCGGTCTTCTCCAGGACGCGGACGTCCGGGTCGATCGACAGGCCGAGCTTCTTGTTGAGGCGGTAGCGCCCCACGTCGCCCAGGTCATAACGCTTCTCCGAGAAGAAGAGCTTGTCAATCACGTCGCGGGCCGTGTTCTCATCCGGCGGTTCCGAGTTGCGGAGCTGCTTGTAGATGTAGTTCACCGCCTCGATCTCCGTGTTGGTCGGATCTTTCTGGAGGGTGTTGTAGATGATGACATACTCGTTCGCGTTGGTCTCGTCCTTCTGCAGGAGGATGACCTTCACGTCGGTGTCGAGGATGGCCTGGATGGTCTCGTCCGTCAGGATTTCGCCACGGTCCACGATGGGAACGGTACGCTCGATCGGGATGACCTCGCCGGTATCCTCATCCTCGAAATCTTCGGTCCAGGTCTTGAGGACCTTGGCGGCGAGCTTGCGGCCCTTGTTCTCCTCGAGGGATTTCCTGGAAACCGGAATTTCGTCGGCGAGGCCGAAAATGTCGATGATGTCCTTGTCGCTGTTGAAGCCGATGGCACGCAGGAGCGTGGTCACCGGGAGCTTCTTTTTCCGGTCGATGTAGGCGTACATGACATTGTTGATGTCCGTCGCGAACTCGATCCAGGAACCCTTGAACGGAATGATGCGGGCAGAATACAGCTTCGTGCCGTTGGCGTGCATGCTCTGGTCGAAGAACACGCCGGGGGAGCGGTGAAGCTGGGAGACGATGATACGCTCGGAACCGTTGATGACGAAGGTTCCGGCAGGCGTCATATACGGGATGTTGCCCAGATAGACGTCCTGCACACGCGTGTCAAAGTCCTCGTGCTCGGGATCCGTGCAGGAAAGGCGGAGCTTTGCCTTCAGGGGCACATTGTAGGTCAGGCCCCTTTCAAGACACTCTTCGATCGAATACTGCGGAGGGTCGATGAAGTAATCGAGGAACTCCAGCTTGTAGTTGTTTCTTGTGTCTTCGATCGGGAAAATCTCCTGGAAAACGTGGTACAGGCCTTCGTTTTTCCGGTTCTCCGGGGTGGTCTCCAGCTGAAAGAAGTCCTTGAAGGATTTCAGCTGGACCTCCAGGAGATCGGGGTATTCCAGGATTTTTGAGGTTGCGAAGTTGATCCGCTGGTTTTGGGTCTTTATTGACATATCTGCCTTATGAAAAGGTAAAAACTTTTTATACGACAAAAAGGTTTAGAGCCTGTTACCCCTGACTCTAAACCTGTTTTGTTCCCCTACGAGGGAGGAGGCGGCTTTACTTAACCTCAACGGTAGCGCCAGCGTCCTCGAGGGTCTGCTTGAGCTGCTCAGCCTCGGCCTTGGAGACTTTCTCCTTGATGGTAGCCGGAGCACCGTCAACGAGGTCCTTCGCTTCCTTCAGGCCCAGTCCGAGAGCCTCCTTCACGGCCTTGATGACACCGAGCTTCGCGGTACCGGCGGCCTGGAGGATCACATCAAATTCAGTCTGTTCAGCCTCTGCTGCTGCACCACCGTCAGCCGCCGCGGCAACCACGGTCGCAGCTGCAGGCTCGATGCCGTATTCCTCCTTGAGGATGTTAGCAAGTTCCTGAACGTCCTTAACAGAAAGGTTTACCAACTCTTCTGCGAGTTTCTTTACGTCTGCCATAATTGTATAATTTTAAATTGTTTATTTAATAATCATTTATTCGGCTGCCGGAGTTTCGGCAGGAGCCTCTGCTGCTGCAGGAGCCTCTTCGGCTGCTGCGGGGGCCTCGGCGGGAGCTGCAGGAGCTTCTTCGGCGGCTGCGGGAGCGGCCTCAGGAGCCACGGCGTTCTCCTTGTTCTGGAGCGCGAGGACAACCCGGTTGACAGGGGACTGGAGGAGGGTGATGATGTCGCCGATGAGCTCTTCGCGGGTCTTGATGGCTGCGAGGGCCTCGAGCTTGTCTTCACCGATGTAGATGCATTCCTGGACGTAGGCACCCTTCACGACAGGCTTCTGGAAGCCTTCCTTCTGGAGCTTCTTGATAAGCTTGCCCGGGGCGTTCGGAACGTTGGTGTACATGATGGCCGTGTTGCCGACGAGGGTCGGAACGAGCTCTTTCAGGGTCTCGTCCTCACGGATCACGTGCTTGAGCAGGGTGTTCTTCACGACAGTGAGCTTCACACCGGCATCAAAGCAGGCGCGACGGAGCTGGACGGTCTGCTTGGCATTCAATCCGGCAATATCAGTGATGTAGAAATTGGGATATTCCTTAAGCTGAGCCGAGATGCTTTCGATAATCTGGTCTTTCAATTCTTTTCTCATAAGACTGAATTTTTATTTCTCAGCACCGGTGAGGAATGCCTTGAGGTCAACTTTAACTCCTGCGCTCATCGTCGAGCAAAGGGCGGCGCCCTTCATATAGGTACCCTTGAGGGCCTGAGGCTTCAGCTTGGAAATCGCGTTGATGACCTCGGCGGCGTTCTCATAAATCTGCTCGGCGGAGAAGGAAACCTTTCCGATGCCGCAGTGGACGATACCGGTCTTGTCGACTTTGAAATCAATCTTACCGCCCTTGACGTCCTTCACAGCGTTGCCGACTTCCATCGTAACGGTTCCGGTCTTCGGGTTCGGCATAAGGCCGCGGGGACCCAGGATACGACCGAGGGCACCGACTTTGGCCATCACGGAAGGGGTACAGATGATGACGTCGACGTCGGTCCATCCGCCCTTGATCTTCTCGACATACTCGTCGAGACCTACATAATCGGCGCCGGCTGCCGTCGCCTCAGCCTCCTTGTCGGGAGTACAGAGCACGAGGACGCGCACGACCTTTCCGGTTCCATGCGGAAGGGTCACAACGCCACGGATCATCTGATTGGCTTTGCGCGGGTCAACACCGAGGTTGACGGAAAGCTCAACTGATGCATCGAACTTGGTGAATGTGATATCCTTTACAATTGCAGATGCCTCAGCGAGGGAATAGAGCTTGTGAGAATCATACTTCTCAGCGGCTGCCTTCTGGTTTTTAGTCAATTTTGCCATAGTTCTGCAATTTAAATGTTCTCAGGGAACGTACCTGTAACTGTGATACCCATGCTCCTTGCCGTACCGGCGACCATCTTCATCGCGCTGGACAGCGTGAATGCGTTCAGGTCGGGCATTTTGCCTTCGGCAATCGTCTTCACCTGGTCCCAGGTGATGCTGGCGACTTTCTTTCTGTTAGGTTCGCCAGAACCTTTCTGGACCTTGGCGGCCTCCAAGATGGAAATAGCCACAGGCGGCTGCTTGACCTCGAACGAGAAGGACTTGTCGGAATAGACGGTGATCACGACGGGAAGAACCTTTCCCGCGCGGTCCTGCGTGGCTGCGTTGAAAGCCTTGCAGAAGTCCATAATGTTCAAGCCTTTGGAACCAAGGGCCGGTCCTACCGGAGGTGCTGGATTAGCTGCTCCTCCTTTGATTTGGAGCTTAATGAATCCGGTAACTTCTTTTGCCATACTTCGTTATTCTTTAGTTACTTGTGTAAAACTGAGTTCAAGAAGAGTCTTGCGTCCAAAGATGACGACAATCACTTTAAGTTTGCTTCTGTCCTCTACAATTCCATCCACTGTACCGCTGAAACCGCTGAACGGGCCGTCGGTGATCTTCACGGAGTCTCCGAGTTCGTAATTGACCTGGGTCTCCGCCGCACTGTCGGCATTTTCGTCCTGGACGCCGAGGATACGCTGCGCTTCCTCCTCCCGGAGGGGAACAGGGATACGCTCGACCTGGGCGCCAGACGTGGTCCTCTTTTCCGTAAGGAATCCGGACATACCCGGGACAAGGTTGCGGATAATGTTCTCAAGCTTGGCGCTCAGTTCGGCCTGGATCAGCACGTAACCAGGGAAGAGCAGCTTTTCAACTGCCTTCCGCTTGTTGTTTTTCGTGACGATTTCCTTTTTGACCGGGACCAGAACCTGAGCGACTTGATCTTGAAGTTCGCTCCTTTCGATCTCCTTCTGGAGATACTCAGCGGCTTTCTTCTCCTTGCCTCCTGCAGTCCGAAGAACGTACCATTTCTTTTCGCCCATAGTAAGTATCAACGGTTAATTACAATGTGTAAATTGCAGTCATAAGATGCTGGAAAGCGAAGTCGATCACCCAGAGCACAGCGGCGAGGATCACGGTCGTGACCATCACCAGCAGCGCAGAACTCTGAAGCTTGTCCCAGGTAGGCCAGGACGTCTTCTTGACGAGCTCCACGTAGCACTCTTTCAGGTAGTTAATAAACTTTCTCATCTTTACTTTTAATGGACCCCTTCAGATTGGAAGCTAAGAAAGGATCTGTTAAACAATTACCAAATCGTAACCTTTGATATTATATGTAGCAGGGGAAGCAGGATTCGAACCCACATCGACGGTTTTGGAGACCGCTGAACTACCCTTGTTCTATTCCCCTGAAAGCCCGG
>LUZF01000005.1 GCA_001602865.1 Bacteroidales bacterium Bact_14 | reverse complement strand
AGAATGTGGCTGTGGTAAGCGTGCTTTCTCTTGATCTTTCCCGATCCGGTAAGCGTGAAGCGCTTTTTGGCACCGGAGTTGGTTTTAAGCTTTGCCATTTCTTTGTTTGTTAATGTTAATAAATGTATATCACTTCTTTTTTAAAGGAGCAATCATCATCGTCATCCGTTTGCCTTCCAGGACCGGCATGTTCTCCGCCCGGCCGTAGGCCTCGAGCTCGACGGCGAAGCGCAGGAGCTGCTTCTCGCCCTGGGCTGCGAACTGGATCGAGCGGCCGCGGAAGAAGATGGAGGCCTTCACCTTGGAGCCTTCCTGGAGGAACTCCTGGGCGTGCTTGAGCTTGAACTGGAAGTCGTGCTCATCGGTGTTGGGGCCGAAGCGGATCTCCTTGATCACGACCTTGGAGGCGTTCTGCTTCATTTCCTTCGCCTTCTTGCGCTGCTGGTACAGGTACTTCTGGTAATCCAGAATCTTGCAAACGGGAGGATCGGCCTTCGCGCTGATCTCTACAAGATCGAGCCCGAGTTCTTCCGCCATGGAGAGGGCCTTCGAGAGGCTGTAGACACCCTGCTCGGGGATGTTCTCTCCGACAAGGCGAACCTGGGGCGCGGTAATCGCCTCATTGATGTTCAGTTCATTCTCGTCCTTCTTGGGACCCTGGAACTGGCGGTTTTTGTTCTTGGCTCCGCCCGGCCTCGGGCCTGACGGTTTCGGTCTGTAAGGTGCTGCGATAGCTTTTGTCCTCCTATATTAAGTTACTATTCAGTTATGCCAGCTCTTCGGCGACCTGCGCACGGAGCCAGTCGATAAATTCATTTACGTTCATCGACCCCTGGTCCACTCCTTCCTTGCGGACGGAAACGGTCCCTTCGGCCACTTCCTTCTCACCCACAATAAGGAGCACGGGGACTCTGAGAAGGGAAATCTCACGGATTCTCTTCCCCAGGGTCTCGTTCCTGGAGTCAACGGAACTGCGAATATCGGAATTAATCAGCAAATCGCAAACTTTTTTTGCGTATTCCTCATATTTTTCACTGACAGGCAGCACTTTAACCTGGTCCGGCGAGAGCCAGATGGGCAGATGGCCGGCGGTGTGCTCCAGCACGACGGCGGTGAAGCGCTCCATCGAGCCGAACGGGGCGCGGTGGATCATCACCGGGCGCTGCTTCGAGCCGTCCACGTCGGTGTATTCCAGCTGGAAGCGCTCCGGAAGGTTGTAGTCCACCTGGATGGTACCGAGCTGCCACTTGCGGCCGATGGCGTCCTTGACCATGAAGTCGAGCTTCGGGCCGTAGAAGGCGGCTTCGCCCTTCTCCACGACGGTCTTCAGACCCTTCTTCTCCGCGGCGACGATGATGGCGTGCTCCGCCTTCTCCCAGTTCTCGTCGGAGCCGATGTACTTCTCCGTGTTGGCCGGGTCGCGCAGGGAGACCTGGGCCATATAGTCCGTCATCTTCAGGGTCTTGAAGACGTAGAGGATCAGGTCGATGACCTTCTCGAACTCCTCCTGGAGCTGGTCCGGGCGGCAGAAGAGGTGGGCGTCGTCCTGGGTGAAGCCGCGGACGCGGGTCAGGCCGTGGAGCTCGCCGCTCTGCTCATAGCGGTAGACGGTGCCGAATTCCGCGAAGCGGAGCGGCAGGTCGCGGTAGGAGCGCGGGGCGGAGCGGAAGATCTCGCAGTGGTGGGGGCAGTTCATCGGTTTGAGCATATACTCCTCGCCTTCCTGCGGGGTATGGATCGGCTGGAACGAGTCCTTGCCGTATTTGGCGTAGTGGCCGGAGGTCACGTACAGTTCCTTGCTTCCGATATGGGGCGTCACGACGGGGAGGTAACCCAGCTCCGTCTGCTTCTTGCGGAGGAAGCCCTCGAGGATGTTGCGCATCACGGCGCCGCGGGGCAGCCAGAGCGGCAGGCCGAGGCCCACGCGCTGGGAGAAGGTGAAGAGTTCCATCTCCTTGCCGAGCTTGCGGTGGTCGCGCTTCTTCGCCTCTTCCATCATCGTGAGGTACTCGTCGAGCATCGACTTCTTCGGGAAGGTGACGCCGTAGATGCGGGTCAGCTGGTTGCGGGACTGGTCGCCCTTCCAGTAGGCACCGGCGATGGCGGTCAGCTTGACGGCCTTGATGTCGTCGACGTGCTTGACGTGCGGGCCGCGGCAGAGGTCCGTGAAGCTACCGTTCCTGTAGAAGGTAATCTTGCCGTCCTCGAGGTCCTGGATCAGCTCGCACTTGTACTGGTCGCCTTTTTCGGTGAAGTATTTGAGTGCATCGGCCTTGGACACCTCCGTGCGTTCGAAAGTCTCCTTGCTGCGCGCCAGCGCGATCATCTTGTCTTCCACGGCCTTCAGGTCGGCTTCGGAAATCTGCCGGTCCCCCAGGTCGACGTCATAATAGAATCCCGTTTCCACGGCAGGACCCACGCCGAACTTCACGCCGGGGTACAGGGCCTCGAGCGCTTCGGCCATCAGATGGGCGGAAGAATGCCAGAAAATGCGTTTCGCCTCGTCTTCTTCCCACGGGCGGATGGTTCCATCGGTAAATGCAATCGTTAACATACTGATATCTTAATATTTTCCAATCTCGCAAAGATACTGATTTTTTTATATCTTTGTATCATCATGTCCAGCAGTATTTCCAATAAAACCATTTGGGGCGACGCCGCACGCAACGGCCTCGTCCTCGGTCTGGTGACCGTAGCCTTTACCGTGTTGAATTCCCTCCTCGGCAACGCCGGCGGCGCGATGGGAGGCGTCCTCCGCTTTATCTGGTGGGCCGTCAAGATCGTGGGCTGCATTATGCTCTTCCGCTGGTTCCTCGTGCGCTTCGCCAAAAAGAACCCGGACGCGGAGTATGACGACACGAAGGCCCTCGGCCTGGCCACGGCGCTGACCTCCGCGCTGATCTGCGCGGCCTACGGCCTCGCCGACGTCCTCTACATCCACCCGGAAGCGATGGAGCAGGCGATGGAAGCCGCGATGCAGTCCTACAGCTCGATGCTGGGTTCCGCGGAAATGGATATGCTCTCCAATATGACGAGCAGCATGCCGGTCATCGGCTTCTTCACGACGATCGTCTACTGTTTCCTCTTCGGCCTGGTCCTGACCTTCATCTTCGCCCCGAAGATCACCCCGAAGAAGACCATTTTCGACGAACCGGACGCCCAGTAGCTTATGGACCTTTCCGTCATCATTCCCGCCTACAACGAGAAGGAATCCCTCCCGGAGCTTCTGTCCCAGATCCGCCGGGTCGTGGATGAGAACAACTTCTCCCACGAGATCATCCTCGTCGACGACGGCAGCACCGACGGCAGTTGGGACGTCATCGCGTCCCTCGCCGCCGCGGACCCCGCGGTCCACGGCATCCGCTTCCGCCGCAACTACGGCAAGTCCGCAGCCCTGTACTGCGGTTTCGAGCGCGCCCGGGGCGACGTCGTCTTCACGATGGACGCCGACCTCCAGGACTCCCCCGACGAGATCCCCGAAATGTACAGGATGGTCAAGGAAGACGGCTGGGACCTCGTCTCCGGCTGGAAACAGCACCGCCAGGACAACAAACTGACCAAGAACCTCCCCTCGAAGCTCTACAACGCGACCGCCCGCCGCATCACGGGCATCAGGCTCCACGATATGAACTGCGGCCTCAAGGCCTACCGGCGCGACGTCGTCAAGAGCATCGAGGTCTACGGTGATATGCACCGCTACATCCCCTACCTCGCCAAGAACGCCGGCTTCGACCGCATCACGGAAAAGAAGGTAGTCCACCGCAAGCGCAAGTACGGCAAAAGCAAATTCGGCATGGAGCGCTTCCTGAACGGTTTCCTCGACCTCCTGTCCCTCTGGTTCCTCAGCACCTTCGGCAAGAACCCGATGCACTTCTTCGGCTACAGCGGCATCGCGATGTTCTTCGCCGGCTTCGTGATGACCGTCTGGATCATCGCCGCCAAGCTCATCCACCAGGCCCAGGGCGTCCGCTACCGCGCCGTCACCGACCAACCCCTCTTCTACCTCGCCCTCGTTGCGATCATCCTCGGCGTCATGCTCTTCCTCGCCGGCTTCCTCGGCGAAATGATCTCCCGCTCCTCCTCCGACCGCAACCGCTACAACATCCAGGACGAGATATAAAAACGAGTACAAAGCATAAAAAAAAAGCCAGGCTAACGTTTATTAGTCTGGCTTTTTAAGAAAAAACGGCAGCTTCCTACTCTCCCACCTGGTGGGGCAGTACCATCGGCGTTGGTGAGCTTAACTTCTCTGTTCGGAATGGGTAGAGGTGGTTCCTCACCGCTTTAGCCACCGCAGTATTTTTCTGAGAGAGTATACAAGACAATATCTAGAACTTCCGAAGAATCTGCTCTCGGAAAGATCTCGGGCCATTAGTACAGGTCGACTGAATACATTGCTGCACTTACATCTC
>LUZF01000004.1 GCA_001602865.1 Bacteroidales bacterium Bact_14 | reverse complement strand
CGTCCACCGCCCGCTCTACGATTGGTTCATCGAGACGCTCGGCATCTTCCCTTCGCATCAGTATGAGTTCGCCCGCCTGAACCTTACCTACACGCTGATGTCGAAGCGCAAGCTGCTGGAGCTCGTCCAGAAGGGTTTCGTCGCCGGCTGGGACGACCCGCGCATGCCGACGCTCTGCGGCGTCCGCCGCCGCGGCTACACGCCGGAGGCCCTGAAGATGTTCTGCGACAAGATCGGCGTATCGAAGCGCGACCAGCTGATGGACATCCAGCTCCTCGAGTGGTGCGTCCGTCAGGACCTCAATGAGCGCAGCAACCGCTACATGGTCGTCGCCGACGACCCGATCAAGCTGACGGTCACGAACTGGCCGGAAGGGCTGGTCGAGTGGTACGACTGCCCGCTGAATCCGGCCGCGCCGGAAGGTCCGAGCCGCAAGGTCCCCTTTACCGGCGAGCTCCTGATCGACCGCGCCGACTTCATGGAGGACGCCCCGAAGAAATTCTTCCGCCTCAAGCCGGACGGCGAGGTGCGCCTGAAATATACCTACATCATCCAGTGCAACGAAGTCGTCAAGGATGCGGACGGCAAGGTCGTGGAGCTGAAGTGCACCTATGACCCGTCCACGAAGCCCGGCGGCGGCGAATGGCGCTCCGTCAAGGGCACGATCCACTGGGTCTCGACGCAGTTCTGCAAGGAGATCGAGGTCCGGAATTACGACCGCCTCTTCACGCTCGCGGACATGAGCCAGGTCCCGGAGGACAAGGATTACAAGGACTTCCTGAATCCGGATTCGCTCGTCGTGACCAAGGGCTACGCCGAACCTGCCCTCCTCGAGGACAAGAGTGGCATCGCCGTCCAGTTCGAGCGCACCGGCTACTACATCAAGGACGCCGACTCGACCCCGGAAAAGCCGGTCTTCAACAAGACCACCGCCCTGAAAGATTCTTATAAACCGGAATAGTTTACGGCAGCCAAACGAAGCCTGGAGCTTCTGAAACCCTTCGTCCCACCGCAAGCGGTCCCCCCGTTCATACGGCCACGGGCGGCCATAGGTTTCAGAAGCTCCAGGCTTCGTTTGGCTATAAAGTTCGGGTTTGGATGAATGATTCAAGTAATTTTTAAATAATTTGCCCTGACATTATGAATTATTTAATAAATTTCTTTATATTCGTCCAAATTCCCGAACGAACATGGCAAAGACCTTCCTGAGCGACCCGGACAGCAAGAATTCAGCTGTGAAGCGCGAAATCATCCGCCTCTGCATCAACAACGGCGCATATTCCATCGCCGACCTGAGCAAGGAAATCAACACCAGCGTCCCGACCGTGACGAAACTCATCTCCGAGCTGATCGATGAGGGGTTCATGCAGGACCTGGGCAAGCAGGGTACCTCCGGCGGCCGCCGCCCCAGCATCTACGGCCTCAACCCGAAAGCCGGCTACTTCGTCGGCGTGGACGTCGCGCGCCAGCATTTCCACATCGCAGTCACGGACTTCAGCGGCCGTCTCATCGACTTCCGCCAGGACATCGAGTATGTCCTGGAAGCGAATGCGGAGTCGTTCCGGGGTATGTGCATCAAGGTGAAGGAGCACTTTGCGGAGATAGGGCTGCCCTGGGAAAAGGTCCTCAGCGTCGGCGTGAGCCTGTCGGGCCGCGTCAACCCGGAGGAAGGCTTCAGCCTGACCTACGCCGTCAAGGAGAATCTCCCGCTGACCGCGCTCTTCCAGATGGAATTCAATGTGCCCGTCACAATCGAAAACGACTCAAGGGCAATGACTTACGGAGAATACCTTGCCGGGAAGCACAGCAACGAGAAGGATATGATCTTCATCAACCTGAGCTGGGGGCTCGGCATGGGCATGATCCTCGACGGCCATCTCTACTACGGCAAGTCCGGCTTCTCCGGCGAGATCGGCCACTTCCCATTCCTGGACAATGACAAGATCTGCCGCTGCGGCAAGAACGGCTGCCTCGAGACCGGCGCCTCCGGAACGGCGCTCTACCATATGATCAAGGAGCAGCTGGAAGCGGGACGTACCTCCCTGCTGTCCAAGAAGTACAGGGCCGGAGAGAAAATCGTGCTTGACGATATCCTGAAGGCCGTTGAAGAGGAAGATGTGCTTTCCATCGAAGGCATCGGAAAGATCGGTGAGACGCTCGGCCGCGCCATCGCCGGCCTCATCAACATCTTCAATCCCGGCCAGGTCATCATCGGCGGCCGCCTCATCGTCGGCGGCGACTACCTGATGCTCCCGATCCGTACCGCAGTCAACAAATACTCCCTGAACCGCGTCAGCTCCGATACGGAAATCTTCTTCTCGACCCTCGGCCGCAAGGCCGCCGGCGTCGGCGACTGCCTCATCGCCCGTGCGCGACTGCTGGGCCTGATGTAAGCAATGAAGAAATCCTATATTTCCATCCTCTGTGGCCTCATCCTTTTGGGGGGCTTCCTTTCCTCGTGCGGAAAGGAGTCCAAGGTCGCCATCTATCATTTCTACTGCGATACGGCAGAGTTTACCCAGCCCGGAGAAATCCAGGATCCCGCGATGCGGGAGGCATATTCCCGGTTTCTCACGGATTTTATGTCCGACCTCGTTAAGCTGAATCTGGTGGATACGCACCAGGTCGACATCGTCAACGGGAAGTTCAGCGCAGAAGATGAGAAGCAACTGGCTGAATACAAGAGCCACCTGCCCGCGCTGAAGGAAATTGAATCTTCGTACAGGAAAAAGGCTGCGGCGCTCGCCGCGCCCTTCCACATCAAGGTCGTCTACACCCTGTCCCGTTCCGTCCCCGCGGATGCTTCCCCCGCGGTCTCCCTGCAGGAATACAGTTTCGAACTGAAAAACTAAACGGGTTCCGCTTCTTTTTGACGCGGCGCAGGCTATTCCGATTTTGCGAAACTATTTTGTATATTTGTAGGTTACAAATTGGAATAGACCGGCGGTATGTTTGTCAACAAAATCAAAAGAGGGCTGGAGCGCTTCAAGCTGACCCTGCGCGGGAAGCTTGTCATCTCGCTCAGCGCGATTGCGGCCATCCTTCTCATCTCCAGCATCATTTCCATCCTGGAATACAAGCGGATGAGTTCCTATGTTTCCAGCCTCATCGCCGACAACATCAACAACATCAACGTCGCCCAGAAAATGGCCGAGGCCGCGAACGACTATAACCTCGACATCCTGGCCGTGGTCGGCGACGACAAGCTGAACAAACTGCCTGACTTCAACCGCGAGGCCTTCCTCGCCCGCTGTGACAGCCTCCGTGGGACGCTGTCCGCGATGTCCCTCCAGCCGCTGGCCGACTCGGTCGTCTATTCCTACTCGGCCTACATGCTGACCTCCCTGGAACTTCCGGAGGTGCTGCTCTCGGACTTCATCAACACGCGGACCTGGTACTTCGACCGTCTCCAGCCGCGCTACAACCGTCTCCGGGACGACATCGACGCGATGAGCTCCGCCATATACAACGATCTCAAGCGCAATTCCGCGACCTTCGACCGCGGCTTCTACCGGAGCATCATTCCGGGCCTCGTGGCTGTCGGCGTCGGGCTCCTGCTGGTCCTCATGCTGCTCTTCTTCATGATGGTCTACTATGTGAACCCGCTCTACAAGATGCTCGCGAACCTGAACAATTACCGGTCCTACAACAAGAAATACTCCTATACTTTCGAAGGGGACGACCAGCTCGCCGAACTCAACGAGGGCATTACCGAAATCACGGGCGAAAACCAGCAGCTCCGCAAACGGATATCCATACTCAGAAGCGGCAATGAATATAAAGGCGATCAGTAGAAACGTGGGGTTCGCACTGCTTGTCAGTGCGCTCTTCATGTTTTTTTCCATCCTGGTGTCGGTGTCGCGGGGGAATGACAGCGCCCTCGCCGCCCTGATCATCAGCTTCACGATCACCTTCATCGTCGGCATCTTCCCGTTCATTTTCGTCCGCAAGACACCGTCCATCACCCTCAAGGACGGGTACATGATCATCTTCCTGTCCTGGCTGCTTTCCTTCGTCTTCGGCATGCTTCCATACGCCCTGTGGGGCGGTCCCTTCACTGTCGTCAATGCCTGGTTTGAAAGTGTCTCCGGGTTTACGACCACCGGCGCGACCATCCTCAGCGATGTCGAATCCCTGCCGGACAGCCTGCTCTTCTGGCGCAGCTCGACCCATTTCATCGGCGGCCTCGGTGTCGTCGTCTTCCTGCTGCTGGTCATCCCGAGTTCGAGCCCGATCCGGATGCGCCTGACCAATATGGAGTTGTCCTCGCTTTCCCGCGAGGGCTACCAGGTGCGCACGAACCGGACCGCTTTCATTTTCGCGAACATTTACATAGGGTTGATGATCTTCGCCTTCCTGGCGTACTGGATTGCGGGCATGAGCCCATTTGACGCCATCTGCCATGCGTTCAGCGTGTGTGCGACCGGCGGTTTCAGTACCAAGAACCTTTCCATCGGCGCCTTCGACTCACGCGCGATCGAAGCGGTCACGATGATTGTGATGCTGTTGTCTTCCCTTCATTTCGGTCTGATCTTCCTGGCATTCGCGAACCGTTCCATCAAGCCGTTGAACAATCCGGTCCTGAAGTTCTACCTCGGCTCGCTCGTCTTCTTCACCCTGTACCTGGCCTTCGGCCTCAAGACCACGGGCTTCGGGGAGGCCTCTTTCGGCCGGACGCTTTGGGACAGTGCCTTCCAGACCTTGTGCGTCGCTTCCACCTCCGGCTTCGCGACGATGGACAACGCCTCCTGGCCGATGGCGCTGAATCTGGAGCTCCTGATTCTCGGCGTCATGTGCGGCTGTGCCGGTTCGACCAGCGGCGGCGTCAAGGCGGACCGCATCGTCGTGTTGCTCAAGTCCATCGGACGCCAGATGCACCGCATCCTCCACCCGTCCTCCGTGAGCGAGGTGCGCCTCGGCAACGGCATCGTCAAGGACGAAGAAGCCTCCCAGATGGTGCTCTACATCGGGATATATGCCTTGATTCTCGTCCTCTCCGTGGGTCTGGTCCTCATGACCGGCATGGACCCGGAGGAGACGTTCGCCTCGTCCATTTCTTCGTTGAGCAACGTCGGCCCTTCCATCAAGTCCGTCGGCACGATGGGGAACTTCAGCGAAATTCCGTCCGCCTCCAAGTTCGTCTTTACCCTGGACATGTTCCTCGGCCGTGTTGAATTCTATCCGGTCCTTGCGGTCGTCGCGATGATTTTCCACCGTAACCGCAAATAGCCGATGGACAGGGCTGAATTCTTGACCCGGGATTTCCTTGGCAGGCTCCCGTATGAGCCTACCTCCTGCCAGTCGGCGTTCTTGCGGGACGTGGCGTCCTTCCTGACGGGCGACGACGGCGACATCCTCGTCGTCAACGGCTACGCCGGCACAGGCAAGACGACCGCCATCGCCGCGGTCATCGACGCCCTCTCCGAACTGAAGATCAAATGTACCCTGATGGCCCCGACGGGCCGCTCCGCCAAGGTCCTGTCCCTGTACGCCGGCAAGCCCGCGAAAACCATCCACAAGGTCATCTACAAGCAGAAGACCGTCGGCGAGGACGGTTTCGGCCAGTTCAGCCTCATCCCGAACAAGTCCCGCGACACGCTCTTCGTCGTGGACGAAGTCTCGCTCATCGGCACGGATGCGGCCCCCCAGAAATCAACCGCCCTCTTCGGCACCGGCAACCTGCTCGAAGACCTGGTCCGCTATGTCCGCTCCGGCGCCGGCTGCAAGCTCATCCTCATCGGAGACAGCGCCCAGCTGCCCCCGGTGGGCCTGGATGCGAGCCCCGCGCTGTCGCGCAGCTATATGGACGGCTTCGGCGGCGTCTCCTACTGCGAGCTCACGACCGTCGTGCGCCAGCAGCGGGAATCGGGCATCCTCCACAACGCGACCCTGCTGCGGGAGCGCATCGCCGCCGCCTCCGGCGACGAGCTTTTCGAGGACCTCCGCCTGGACCTCGGCGGCTACGACGACATCGAACGGGTCGACGGGGGAGAGCTGATCGAGAAAATCGGGGAGGCCTACGGCCGTTACGGCGAGGAGGAGACCATCATCCTCTGCCGCTCCAACAAGCGCGCGATCCGCTACAACCTCGGCATCCGCAGCCGCGTCCAGTACAAGGAGGAACGGTTGGTCCGGGGCGACAAGCTGATGATCGTGAAGAACTGCTACCATTTCGTGGAGGACCTCGCGGGGATGGAGTACATCGCCAACGGCGACATCGCCTACCTGAAGCGCGTCGGCGGCTACGAGGACCGCTACGGCCTGCATTTCGCCGAGGCGCGGCTCGAATTCCCGGATTATGACGGGCAGGAGATCGTCGCGAAGGTCTGCCTGGATACCCTGGAGTCCGAAGCTGCGTCCCTGACCTATGAGCAGCAGAATGCGCTCTACGCGGGGGTCAGCGCGGATTACGCCCATATCAAATCGAAGAAAAAGCGCTACGACGCCGTCCGCGAAGACGACTGGTACAACGCGCTCCAACTCAAATACGCCGCGGCCGTGACCTGCCACAAATCGCAGGGCGGCCAGTGGTCCTGTGTTTTCATCGACTGCCCCTTCTGGCAGGACGCCCAGACGGTGGACGACCTGAAATGGCTCTACACCGCGCTGACGCGAGCGGTCGAAAAAGTCTATCTGGTAAATTTCAACGACAGGTTTTTCCTATGAAAAAGATGATGCTCGCGGCCCTCGCCGCAACCTTGCTTGCCGCCAGCCTCGGCGCCCAGGAATGGAACCGGGTCCCGATGATCTGGAAATGGATTTCGAACACCGAAGTCGCGTTCAGCTACGACGGCTCCTTCGTGGATGCCGACGCTTTCGCGGTCCTGGCGCCCAAGCGTACCGTCCGGACCGGCGTCAAGGCTCCCGGGAAGTTCCCGCAGATGCCGCTGATGCCCGCCGGCGCCGTGAACCTGACTTTCTCCCCGGACTCCACGAAGCTGGCCTTCACGCGGGACAACGACCTCTGGGTCGCCGACATCGCGACCGGGGCGGAGACCCGCCTGACTTTCGACGGGACCGACCTTATCCTGAACGGTTATGCGTCCTGGGTGTATTACGAGGAGATTCTCGGCCGGCCGTCCCGCTACCGGGCTTTCTGGTGGTCGCCGGATTCGAAGAAAATCGGCTTTTACCGCTTCGACAACAGCCGGGTGCCGATGTTCCCGATTTATTCCCCGTTCGGGCAGGACGGCTCCCTGAACCTGACCCGCTATCCGAAGGCGGGGGAGCCGAACCCGGAAGTGCGTATCGGCATCGTTCACCTCGACCATCCGGAGAAAATCGTCTGGGCCGACTTTGACGAGCACGAGGACCAGTATTTCGGCATCCCGTTCTGGGGACAGGACAGCGCAGAATTCTTCATCGCCCGCGAGCCGCGCCGCCAGGACACGCTCGACCTCTACAGCGTCAGCGTCGCCGACGGCAGCAAGAAGCACATCTACCACGAGACCTATCCGACCTGGCTCGACTGGATCGAGGAGGTCATCTTCACGGAGCAGGGCCTCTATATGGCCCGCAGTTTCGAAACGGGCTGGGAGCAGATCTATTTCCTGTCCTACGACGGAAAGACCTTCCGCCGCCTCACGGACGGGGAGAACTGGCGCATCAGCCTGGTCCGCGTGGACGAGAAGGCCGGCGACGTGTATTTCACGGCGAACCGCGATTCGAATGTCCGGACGACCTTCTACAAGGTCGACCGCAAGGGCCGCATCACGGCCCTGACCGATCCGGCGATGAACGCCACCGGCATCCGCTTCTCCCCGGACGGGAAGTATTTCGTCGTGGCGCTTTCGAATTTCACCACCCCGACCCAGCTCTGGCTCTTCGAGACGGCCCGCGTCGCGCGCAACCCGTACAAGGTCGCCGACCTGCGCGGTCCGGACTTCGACCCTTCCCGCTACGCGCTTCCGCAGCTGATTGAACTGGAGACCTCCGACGGCTTCCGCGTTCCGGCGTCCATCACCTATCCGCTCGGTTTCGACCCGGCGAAGAAGTATCCCGTCGTGATGGAAATCTACGGCGGCCCGAATACCGCCTATGTCCGCGAGGCCTGGAGCACGCCGGGCGAGGCGAGCCAGTGGTACAGCGCCAACGGCATCATCCGGATGACGGCGGATGTTTCCGCTTCCGGCCACAACGGCCGCGCCGGCACCGACCTCGTCTTCCGCGACCTCCAGACGCAGCCCATCAAGGAATTCGTCGAGTGGGCGCGCTACCTCCAGTCCCTGCCGTATGTCCAGGGGGACAAGATCGGCGTCACGGGCTTCTCCTTCGGCGGCGCGAACACGGCGCGACTGCTGCTCCAGCACAGCGACGCCTTCCACTACGGCATCGCCGGCGGCGGCGTCTATGACTGGCAGCTCTACGATTCCCATTATACCGAGCGCTTCATGGACACGCCGGCCGCCAACCCGGACGGCTACCGTGCCTCCCGGGTGCTTGATGACGTGAAGGATTATCCGGCCGTGTACGGCGACGACGACAGCGTGATGCTGAAGATTACGCACGGCACGGGCGACGACAACGTCCATTTCCAGAACACGCTCCAGCTGGTCGACGCGCTCCAGAAGGCCGGAAAGAAGTTTGAACTGATGATCTACCCGGACGGGCTCCACGGCTACCGCGGCTACCAGGGGATGCATTCCAATGCCGCCGACCGGGAGTTCTGGCTGAAGTACCTGAAAGGGGAGTAGTTATTCCTGCGCCTTGTCGCGGTGGGTGACGATCAGGTATTTCCCTGAGCTTCCGTCCGTGAAATCGCAGGTGCAGGCATAGATATGGGTGTTGTCCGAAGAGGCGACACCCATTTTCCTTTTCAGCTCCTCGCTGGTGATGGGGATGTTCCGGGCCGTGACCTCGCTGAACGGGTATTTCCTGCCGAGGGCGCGGATGTTGGGATTGCTGAAGGGGAGCACCTCCTCGATGCGGAAACTGCCGCTGTCGGAGACGTAGATGCTGGTGTGGCGGCCGAGGCGGATCCAGCCGTTGCGCTGGCAGAGCAGGTTCGCGCAGCCGGCCTTCAGGGCGACGGCGCCGGGGATGTTGACAAACTTGCCGGCCAGTTCGTCCGCATTCGCGGCGAAGCGGGGCTCCGCGGCGGCTTCGTCCGCCGCGCGGAAGGTGAAGGAAGCCTCCGGCAGGTCGGCGACCGTAATGGTGTAGCCGCCCCGGTGGGTCTTTTCCAGCCAGCAGAGCAGCTCCTTGCATTCGCCGTCGGCCCCGACGACGTGTACCTCCCGCAGGCACATCCCGAGGCGTTCCGCGACGAGGCTGATGTCCGCCATCGGGGAGAGCTTCAGCAGGACATTCGGGCAGTAGGAGAAGAGCAGGTGCTTGATTTCCAGGATGTTGGGCTCGCAGTCCTCCAGCAGGAACACCTTCTTCCCGGCTTTGTCACGCCGGGACGGGTCGAGGTACACGAGGTCCACCTGGCCGAGCGAGGACAGGCAGATCAGCGCGTCGGTGTTCGAGACGCTGATGTTGCCGCAGCCCAGGAGCTTGAAATTCTCCCGGGCGGCGTCGGCGAGCTTGGTGTTGAGCTCGTTGTAGACGACCTTCGGCACGACCTGGCTGAACGACCAGCTGTCCACGCCCAGGCCGCCGGTCAGGTCGGCGATGCAGGGGCGTTTCCGCTCGCCGATGATGCGGGCGGCGAGGGCGGCCTTGTATCGGGCGGTCGCGCTCGAGCTGCATTGCTCGAGCGCGAGGGAAGATACGGTCTGCAGGCCTTCGGTGTCCGCCCATTCGGGAACTTTGGTCGCGAGCTTGCGCTTCTGGACGGAATCGAAATCCTGCAGGATGTCTGCGAAGGACTTCTTCATAAAAGCTATTTGACGAACTGCGCTTTCAGGCGGGCGATCTTGTCGTCCGCGTCGGCGCCCTTGGCACCGAAGTAGAACTTGATCTTCGGCTCCGTGCCGGACGGGCGGATGGAGACCACGTCGCCGGCCTCGTTGAAGAACTGGAGGACGTTGGATTTCGGCTGGCCGGTCTTTTCGGGCTCGAGATAGTCGATGACCTTGCAGACGGGGGAGCCGCACATCTCGGCCGGCGGGGTCGTACGGAAGTCGGCCATGATCTGGCGGATCTCCTCGGCGCCGGTCTTGCCCTTGCGGACCAGGGACACCAGGCCTTCCTTGCGGTAGCCGTACTGCGCATAGATCTTCTGGAGGAGGGTATAGAGCGTCATCCCCTGCGTGGCGGCCCAGGCGGCGCATTCCGCCACCATCGAGCAGGCGATCTGGGCGTCCTTGTCGCGGACGAACTGGCCCACGTTGAAGCCGTAGCTCTCCTCGCCGCCGCAGATGAACTCGCCGGTCGCCTCGTTGCGCTTCACGATCTCGGCGATGTACTTGAAGCCGGTCAGTACATTATAGACGGGGACGCCGAAGGAGGCGCAGATTTCGGTGATGAGTTCGGACGTGACGATGGTCTTGACGACGTACTTGGTCCCGTCGAGCTTGCCGAGTTCCTTCCAGCGGGTCAGGATGTACCAGGTCAGCAGGGAGGCGGTCTGGTTGCCGTTCATCAGGACCATCCGGCCCTGGTCGTCGCGCACGGCGATGCCCATCCGGTCGGCGTCCGGGTCCGTCGCCATCACGACGTCGGCGCCTTCGCGTTCGGCGACGTCGATCGCCATCTTCAGCGCGGCGGATTCCTCCGGGTTGGGGGAGACGACGGTCGGGAAGTTGCCGTCATTGACGTCCTGCTCGGGGACGTGGTAGACGTGCTTGAAGCCGAGGCGGCGGAGGCATTCCGGCACGAGGCGGACGCCGCAGCCGTGCAGCGGGGTATAGACGAACTTGAGGTCCGGGCAGGCGGCG
Source organism: Bacteroidales bacterium Bact_14 (assembly GCA_001602865.1). Taxonomy (GTDB): domain Bacteria; phylum Bacteroidota; class Bacteroidia; order Bacteroidales; family UBA932; genus Cryptobacteroides. The sequence continues at coordinate 69,465 of LUZF01000004.1, read as the reverse complement.
CGGGCTTCGGGGGAGAGCATCAGCGAAAGGATGTCGCGCAGGTAGCACTCGTCGACTTCGGCGCCCATCATCTCGATCGGGGCGGCGTCCGGGCCGGGGACGAAACGGACCATCGACGGGTCGGTGATGTGGCTGACTTCCTCGACGATGTCGGTATCGACGGGGGACGTGATCTGGCCGCCGTCGCTCCAGAAAGCCTTGTAGCCGTTGTATTCCTTCGGGTTGTGGGAGGCGGTCACCATCACGCCGGCGGTCGCGCCCTTGAGGCGGATCGCGTAGCTGAGCTCCGGCGTCGGGCGGATGTCGTCGAAGAGGTAGACCTTGATCCCGTTGGCGGCGAAGACTTCGGCTGTGATGCGGGCGAAGTCGCGGCTGTTGTTGCGGCTGTCGAATGAGACGCAGACCGACATCGGGCCTTCCACGTGGGCCTTCAGGTAATTCGCCAGGCCCTGGGTCGCCATACCGACCGTGTATTTGTTCATCCGGTTGGTACCGACACCCATCAGGCCGCGCAGGCCGCCGGTGCCGAATTCCAGATTCTTGTAGAACGCATCTTCCAGGCCGGTCGGGTCTTCCGCCGCGAGCCTGCGTACCTCTGCTTTCGTGGCCTCATCGAAATCCCCTGTGAGCCACTGGTTTGCAACAACTTTGTAGTCAGCCATAAGTCTGTGGTTAGTATGTTTTGAACAAATATATAAAAAATCATTAAATTTGTAATGACCACGGATGAATAACCACTAACCATAAACCGATATGAAAAGATTGATCGCGCTTGCGGCGCTGCTGCTGCCGCTGCTGCTTTCCGCGCAGGTACTCCCGTACCAGAATCCCTCCCTGTCCCCTGAAAAACGGGCGAAGGACCTCGTCAGCCGGCTGAACCTCGAACAGAAGGTGACCCTGATGATGGACCAGAGCCAGGCCGTCCCGGAGTTCGGGATCCGGAAGTACAACTGGTGGAACGAAGCCCTTCACGGCACGGCCCGCGCCGGCCTGGCGACGATGTTCCCGCAGGTGATCGGCATGGCGGCGAGTTTCGACGACGCCCTGCTGCAGCAGGTCTACGACATCGCCAGCACGGAGCACCGCATCAAGTACATCCTGGCCCGCCAGGAGGACAACGTGGCCCGCTACCACGGCCTGACCGTCTGGACCCCGAACATCAACATCTTCCGCGACCCGCGCTGGGGCCGCGGCCAGGAGACCTACGGCGAGGACCCGTACCTGACGATGCGGATGGGTTATGCCGTCGTGAACGGCCTGCAGGGCACGGGCTCCGGCGAGAAATACGACAAGCTCCACGCCTGCCTGAAGCACTTCGCCGTCCACAGCGGCCCGGAGTCGGAGCGCCACGTTTTCGACGCTACGGACGTTTCCTACCGCGACCTGATGGAGACCTACCTCTATGCCTTTGAGAACCTCGTGAAGACGACCGAGGTCAAGGAGGTGATGTGCGCCTACAACCGCTTCGAGGGCGATCCCTGCTGCGGCAGCGACAAACTCCTGATCCAGCTCCTCCGCCGCGACTGGGGCTACAAGGGCATCGTCGTGAGCGACTGCTGGGCCATCAACGACTTCTTCACCGCAGGCCACCACAACGTCTATCCGAACGACCCGGCCTCCGCGACCGCGAAGGCCGTGCTGACCGGTACGGACCTCGAGTGCGGCTCCTCCTACAAGGCGCTGCTCGACGCCGTACAGCAGGGCAAGATCAAGGAATCGGAGATCGATGTCTCCGTGACCCGCCTGCTGAAGGCGCGCTTCGAACTGGGAGAAATGGATGACGACGCGCTTGTGAGCTGGAACAGCATTCCCGTCTCGAAGCTGGCCTGCGACGAGCACGACGCCGTCGCGCTGAAGATGGCGCGCGAGACGATGACCCTCCTGCAGAACCGCGGCGGCGTGCTTCCGCTGGCGAAGGAAGGGGCGCGTTACGCCGTACTGGGCCCGAACGCCGCCGACTCGACGGTGCTCTGGGGCAACTACAACGGTACGCCGCGCAAGACCGTGACCGTCCTGGAGGCCATCCGGGAGAAGGTCGGCGCCCGCAATGTCTTCTACGTCGACCCGGCGAGCAGCCTGATGGCGACGCCGGCGGGCGTGGATGCCTACATCTTCGTGGGCGGCATTTCCCCGCGCCTGGAAGGCGAGGAGATGCGCGTCAGCTACGAGGGCTTCTCCGGCGGCGACCGGACCACGATCGAGCTTCCGGCGATCCAGCGGGAAATGCTGAAGCTCCTGCGGAAGACCGGCAAGCCGGTGATTTTCGTGAATATGTCGGGCTCCGCCGTGGCGCTGGAGCCGGAGACGCAGAGCTGCGACGCGATCCTGCAGGCCTGGTACGGCGGGCAGGAAGGCGGCCAGGCGGTCGCGGACGTGCTGTTCGGCGACTACAACCCGGCCGGACGCCTGCCGGTGACCTTCTACCGCAACGACGCCCAGCTGCCGGATTTCCACGATTATGACATGGCCGGCAGGACCTACCGCTACCTCCGGGAGAAGCCGCTCTTCGCGTTCGGCTACGGCCTGAGCTATACGACCTTTGCCTACGGCGATGCGACGCTGGTACGCGGCAAGGGGAAGAAGAACCTGATGAATATGGAACTCAAGGTCCCCGTCAGCAACACCGGTTCGGTGGACGGCGACGAGGTCGTGCAGGTCTACATCCGGAAGGTGGAGGATGTGGAAGGCCCGCAGCGCGCGCTGCGCGGATTCCGCCGCGTCCATATTCCCGCCGGGCAGACGGTCGAGGTCAGCATCCCGCTGACGGAACTGAGCTTCCGGACCTTCAACGAGAAGACCGGAAAGATGGAAGCCACGGCCGGCAATTATGTGATTTACTACGGTAAGAGCTCCGATCTGAGCGACCTGAAGCAGGTGGAAGTTAAACTTTAGTGTGCTCCGCCAGATAGTGGTCGCACCACAGCTGCAGCCCGCAGTCCGCACATTTCGGATTGCGGGCTGTGCACGTATAGCGGCCGTGGAGGATGAGCCAGTGGTGGGCCGTCGGGCGGTCCTGCGGCGGGACGTGGGCTTCCAGGTCGCGCTCGACCGCTTCCGGCGTCCGGCCTTCGGAGAGGCCGAGGCGGTGGGAGACGCGGAAGACGTGGGTGTCGACCGCGATGACCGGCTGGTCATAAACGACGGAGGCGATGACGTTGGCGGTCTTGCGGCCGACCCCCGGGAGCGCCATCAGGGCGTCGATGTCCGAGGGAACCTGCCCGCCGTATTCGTCGAGGAGCATCCGGGCCATCCCGAGCAGGTGGCGGGTCTTGCTGTTGGGATAGGAGACGGACTTGACATAGCTGAAAAGGTCGTCGAACGAGGCCTCCGCCAGGCTTTCCGGGTCCGGAAAACGTGCGAAGAGGGGAGGGGTCACGAGGTTGACTCGCTTGTCCGTGCACTGCGCGGAGAGGATGACGGCGATCAGCAGCTGGAATGGGCTGCCGTAGCGGAGTTCGGTCTCCGCGACCGGCATTTCGGCGCGGAAATAATCCAGGATGCGGCGGAATTTCGTCTCGAGCCGGGTCATATCGTACGCTGGAGGTCGATGCCTTCCCCGCCGCCGGCCTCGTGGCAGCTTTCGTCCTTGCAGACGAAGACGCGGCCCGGGTATTTCTCGAAGATGCTGCGGTTGTGGGTCACCATCACGACGGCGGTCCCGTCTTCCTTGTTGATGCGGGTCAGGAGCTGCATGATGCCGTCGGCGGTCTCGTTGTCGAGGTTGCCGGTCGGCTCGTCGGCGATGATGACTTCCGGGCTATTCAGCAGGGAGCGCGCGATCGCGATGCGCTGCTGCTCGCCGCCGGAGAGCTGGTGGGGCATCTTGTGGGCCTTGGTACCCATCCCGACGGCGTCGAGGACTTCGCGGATGCGTTTGTCGGCGGCGGCGCGGTCCTTCCAGCCCGTAGCTTTCAGGACGAACGCGAGGTTGTCCTCCACGCTGCGGTCCATCAGCAGCTGGAAATCCTGGAAGACGACGCCCAGTTTGCGCCGCAGGAAAGGAATTTCCTTCTCCCGTAATTCCTTGAGATTCATCCCGCAAACGGTTCCTTCGCCCGCACGCAGGGGATTTTCTGCGATTATGGTACGGATTATGGAGGTTTTTCCCGTGCCGACGCGTCCCACGATGTAGGCGAAGTCGCCGGGGAAGATGTCCATGTCGAGGCCGAAGATGACGGTCTCCTCGCCATTGATGATGTCTGCCTGCCGGAAGGAAATGATGGGCTGCCCGCTCATAAATATCAAGATTTGTAAACGCTGGAAACAAATATAGCGAGAAAAATACGTAAATTTGTAAGTTTTAGAAAAGATAAATACCGGTTCCTATGAAATTGAGAATATTGGCCATTTCCGTCTCCGCCCTGCTGATGCAGGCCATCGCCCTGTACGACAGCGGAATGTATGAAAGGGCCCGCGGAATCTTCGAAACCGTCGCGACGGAGCAGGCGAGCCCCGTCAGCGAGGGATATATCATCCTCTGCGACCTCCAGACCGGCGCGGAAGACTGCCAGGAGGCCATCGAGGCCTACGAGGCCAAGTATGGCCGCACGTCCCTTTCAGCCCGGATCCACTACCTCAACGGGGTCAAGCTCTTCGACGCGGGCGAGTATGCCCGGGCGAAGCAGGAGCTGCTGGCGGTCGGCAAGCGCGGCGTGTCGCGCAAGGATGCCACAGACGCCCTGTACAAGTCCGCCTACAGCGACTTCGCCCTCGGCAACGACGCGGAGGCGAAGGCCGGCTTCCGGGCGGTGGAGCGTCTCCCGCAGTCGGATTTCACCGCCGCCGCCCGCTACGCCATCGGCTACATCAACTATACCGAGAACAATTTCCACGAGGCCTTCGAATGGCTGGAGCGCTCCTCGCACGATTCCCGTTTCGCCGAGAACGCAGCCTACTATATGCTGGAGTGCCGCTTTATGGAGAAGGACTACGCCTATGTCACCGCGAACGGGGAAGCGGTCTACGCGACCGTCCCGGCCGAGCGCCGCGCCCATCTCGCGCGCATCATCTCCGAATCCTACCTGGTCCTTGGGGACGCCGGCAAGGCGAAGGAATACTTCGACCGCGACGCCCTCCAGAGCACGGCCCTGAGCCGCGCGGACCTCTTCTACGCCGGCTCGCTCCAGTACGCCCTCGGCGACTACCAGGACGCGATCAGCAACTTCACGATGATGCAGATGCGCACCGACAGCATCGGCCAGATCGCCAACTACGAGCTCGGCAACGCCTACATCAAGACCAAGAACAAGGTCTCCGCGCTCGGCGCCTTCCGCGACGCGGCGGCCGTGGACTATGACCCCGCCATCCGCGAGGACGCCTGGTTCAACTACGCCAAGCTCGCCTTCGACCTCAACCACGACGCCTCGGTCTTCTCCTCCTACCTGGAGCGTTACGCCTCCGGCGAGAAGAACGACCAGATCTACGGCTACATCGCCCTCACGGCCCTGTACAACCACGATTACGCCGGCGCCGTCGAGGCATATGACAACATCGACGAACTCGACGCCGGGATGAAGGCCAACTATATGAAGGCCAACTACCTCCGTGCGAACCAGCTCATCGAGGCCGGCTCCTGGCGCGACGCGATCCCGTACCTGCGGGCCGCCACCTTCTTCACCGGCCGCCAGGACAACTTCAACAAGCTCGCCCGCTACTGGCTCGGCGAGACCTATTACCAGACGGAGAACTACAACGAGGCCGTGAACACCTTCACGGACCTCTACAACCAGTCCGCGCTGGACAACATGACCGAAGGCCGCATCCTTCCGTACAACCTGGGCTACACCTGCTACCAGGCCGGCGACTATGCCGGGGCTGCGAAATGGTTCGACGTCTACCTCGCCTCCGGCGACGGGGAACGCCGGCTGGACGCCGCCCTGCGCCGTGCCGACTGCGACTTCATCCGCAAGGACTACAAGGCCGCCGTGGACTCCTACAAGAAGGCGGCCGATGAGTTCAGCGATCCCAACAACCTCTACCCGTACTACCAGATGGGCCTGGCCTATGGCCTCCAGGGCAACACCGCCGCCAAGATCGACGCCCTCTCGCACGTGAAGCGCGCGACGCTCGAGGCGCCCTACTTCGAGGAGACGATGTATGAGCTCGGACGCACCTACGTCGAAGCGAAGCGCGACAATGACGCCTACACGGTCTTCCAGACCCTCAAGGCCAGCGCGAACGACGAGACCTACGTGGCCCGCGCGCTCATCGAACTGGGTATGATCACCCGCAACCGCTCCGACTACGACGAGGCCCTCGGCTTCTACAAGCAGGTGCTGGAGCGCTTCCCGCAGAGCCCGTACGCCGAAGACGCGCTGCTCGCCGTCGAGGCCATCTACCAGGGCAAGGGCGAGCCTGACCAGTACATCGCCTACCTGGCCGGCCTGAAGAACCCGGTGCGCAAGAGCGACACCGAGAAGGAGGCCATCTACTTCAATTCCGCCGAGCAGCTCTTCCTCGCCGGGAACTACGAGAAGGCCCTCACGGCCCTCGACCGCTACATCGCCGAGTACCCGCAGGGCGAAAAGCTCGCCCAGGCCTATTACTACGAGGCGGAATGCTACAAGCAGCTCGGCAAGAAGGAGAAGGCCTGCGACCTCTACGCCAGGGTCGTGGAGATCGCCCGGGACGGCTCCTACGCCGAACTCGCGATGCTGAACTTCGCGAACCTGTCCTATGCGCTCGAGCATTACAAGGACGCCTACGGCGCCTATTCCTCGCTGCTGGACGCCGCCCAGCTGGAAGGCAACCGCTTCACCGCCGAGGTGGGGATGATGCGGTCCGCCTACCGTGCGCTGAGCTATGCCAGCGCGATCAAGTGCGCCGAAACGGTCGGGGCGGACAACCGCGCCGACGAGGCGCTGAAGCGCGAGGCGGACTACATCCGCGCGATGTCCTACCTGGCCACGAGCCAGCGCGAGGCCGCCTTCGCCCTCTTCCGCAGCCTGAGCGCCTCGCCTGCGACGCCCGAGGGCGCCGAGGCCTCTTACCGGATCATCCAGGATACCTACGACCAGGGCAACTTCGACGACGTGGAGAGCCTCGTCTACAAGTTCGCCGAGAACGCCGGGAACCAGTCCTACTGGCTCGCCAAGGCGTTCATCGTGCTGGGTGACAGCTTTATGGAGAAGGACAACATCCGCCAGGCGAGAGCCACCTTCGAGAGCGTGCTGAACGGCTACGAGCCGCAGCGCGGCACCGCGGACGACGTCCTCGACAATGTGAAAATGAGATTAAACAAACTCCGGGAATATGAACAGTAAGCTTTTCCTGAGCGTCCTTGCGCTCGCCGCCTCGATCGCGGCCGGCGCCCAGAATTTCAATCCGAGCGTGGAGGTGACCAACGCCTACGAAGGCAAGCCGGTCGATGCCCGCAAGCAGGAACTGGCGATGAACATCCCGGATTCCCTCCTCGTCTTCGATTACGATTTCGACTATTCCGTGTTCGACAACCCCTACAAGGGTTCTTACGAATTCAGCCCCTACCTGATCAATATGAAGCCGGAGGCGGCGCCGTACGCCGGCCGGAATTTCTACCTGCGCGCTGGCGCGGGCTACAGCCTGCATCCGGAGCTCGCGCTGATGTATTCCCCGACTGCGACGGGAAGATGGAAATTCGACGTCTATGACGGCTTCCAGGGCTACCTGGGCTCCTACCGCCGGATCCGGGGCTTCGAATTCAGCAGCCGGGAGGGGTATCTGGTCGACAACTACGACAAGTCCACCTTCTCCGGCCACGACCTCGAGAACAACCTCGGGCTCAGCATCCGCGGCGACTTCCGCCGTTCCGTGCTGACCGCGAACGTGAATTACAAGCTCCTCACCGTCGCCGACACGATGGTCACGCACCTCTATAACGAGGCCTCCGCGCGTCTCCACTATGCCCTGAAGCCGGGCCAGCGGGCCGGGCTGACCATCGAAGGCGATGCGGAGGGCAAGATCGGCGGCGACAACACGACCTACCAGCGCAGCGGCTATTCCCTCAGCAACAAGGAAGTCAACGCGCGCCTGCTCGCCGGCGTCGAGGTGATGCCCAATACCCGCTTCCTCGTGGAGGCGGGTACGGAAGTGGGCATCTACTCCCGCATCATCGTGACCTCCGTGATGGACGTCTGGGGCACGCCGAAGCTGGCCTGGTCCTCCGGTCGTTTCAGCGCCTCCGCGGGCGTGAAATTCGCCCACATCTTCGCCTGGGATCCCCACGCGCGGAGCCTGGTGCCGCAGCACCAGAAGAAGTCGGCCCTCTTCTACCCGGACGCCCACCTGAACATCCGCATCCTCGACCAGGGCCTCTCGCTGTACGCGGACGCCACGGGCGGCAACGACATCAACAGCTTCTCCTCGCTCCTGGCGAAGAACCATTTCTTCAACGAGGTGTACCAGCTTTCCTACTGCTGGGCGCCGACGATGGACAACACCGTCACGCGCTACAAGGGGACGGCGGGCCTGCGCGGCCAGGTGGCCGGGGCGGTGCAGTACGACCTGCACGCCTCCTACGCCTACGTGGAGAACAACCTGCTGGACGGCCTCTTTATGACCAACCGCCACGCGGTCAATCCCGTTCCGCTGGCGGCGGCCTTCTGCTATGAGGATATGAAGATGCTCTCGGCCGGCGCCGACCTCGTCTGGAAGTCCGACAGGCTCGCCGCCGACGGCCATTTCCAGTATATGAAGGCGGATTACCTGGGCAGCGACTATTTCACGTCCAATGACATCACGTATGTGCCGCTCCCGGAATTCACCGCGTCGGGAAGCGTGACCTACAACTGGGCGGAGCGCCTCTATTTCGGGGTTTCCGCGGACTTCGCGTCCGAGCGCGACGGCTATTTCGTGATCCCTTCCTACTGCGACCTGGGCGTGCAGGCGGAGTTCCGTTTCGACCGCAGGACCTCGTTCTGGGCGAAGGGCGGCAACCTCCTGAACCAGACCATCCAGAAATCGCTCACCAGGGCCGAAAAAGGCATGTATTTTACCGCCGGAATTTGCCTTAATTTTTAGGATTCTCGCCTGATTTTTCGTAAATTTGTCTGTTTATAATATTGCTTATATTTCAGACAGATTGCGATGGTAGACAACGAGCAGATGAAGCGGGCGGAAGAGCAGTATTCCGCCGACAGCATCCAGGTTCTTGAAGGTTTGGAAGCGGTGCGCAAGCGCCCCTCCATGTACATAGGTGACATCTCCGACCGGGGATTGCACCATCTGGTTTACGAAGTCGTCGACAACAGTATCGACGAGGCGATGGCCGGTTTCTGCGACCGGATCGACGTCTCGATCGAGCCGGGCAATTCGATCCGCGTCGAGGACAACGGCCGCGGCATTCCGACCGGCCTCCACGAGAAGGAGCAGCGCTCCGCCCTCGAGGTCGTCCTGACGGTGCTCCACGCCGGCGGTAAATTCTCCAAAAACAGCTACAAGGTCTCCGGCGGTCTCCACGGCGTCGGCGTCTCCTGCGTGAACGCCCTCTCCGACAAACTGGTCGCCGAGGTCCACCGCGAGGGGAAGGTCTTCCGCCAGGAGTACTCCCAGGGCAAGCCGCTTACCGCCGTCGAGGTCGTCGGGACCTCCGACCGGACCGGCACGATCATCACCTTCCACCCGGATCCGACGATCTTCGTCCAGAGCACGGTCTACCGTTACGACACCCTCGCCGCGCGCCTGCGCGAGCTCTCCTACCTCAACAAGGGCATCAGCATCACCCTCACGGACAAGCGCGAGCCCCTCGAGGACGGCAGCTTCCGCAGCGACACCTTCTACTCGGAGAAAGGCCTCGAGGAGTTCATCACCTACCTCGACGCCGGCGCCGACACGCTGATCCCGACCCCGGTGTGCATCACCTCCGACAAGATCATCCCGATCGACATCGCCCTCCAGTACAATAACGGCTACACCGAGAAGATCTTCTCCTACGTCAACAACATCAACACGATCGAAGGCGGTACGCACCTCCAGGGCTTCAAGATGGGCCTCAGCCGCACGCTGAAGTCCTACGCCGAGAAGAACAGGCTGCTCGAGAAATACAAGGGCGACCTGGCCCCGGAAGATTACCGGGAAGGCCTGACCGCCGTCGTGTCTGTCAAGGTCGCCGAACCGCAGTTCGAAGGCCAGACGAAGACCAAGCTCGGCAACACCGAAGTGACTTCCGCCGTCTCCCAGGCGACCGCCGCGGCGCTCCAGAACTACCTTGAGGAGCACCCGAAGGAGGCGAAGCTCATCATCGAGAAGATCCTCCTCGCCGCGACCGCGCGCAACGCCGCGCGCAAGGCCCGGGAAATGGTTCAGCGCAAGACCGTGATGTCCGGTGCCGGCATGCCCGGCAAACTGGCCGACTGCTCCGAGCGCGACCCGGAGAAGTGCGAGCTCTTCCTCGTCGAGGGTGACTCCGCGGGCGGTACCGCGAAGCAGGGCCGCGACCGCCGCTACCAGGCGATCCTCCCGCTCCGCGGCAAGATCCTGAACGTCGAGAAGGCGGCGGGCGACCGCGCCTTCGAGAGCCAGGAAGTCCGCAACATCTACACGGCCCTCGGCGTCACGGTGGCCCAGGAAGACGAGACCGGCGAGAAGCACATGGACCTCTCGAAGCTCCGCTACCACAAGGTCATCATCATGACCGATGCCGACGTGGACGGCAGCCACATCGCCTGCCTCATCCTGACCTTCTTCTTCCGTTATATGTACGACCTGATCAAGAACGGCTACGTCTATCTTGCGACGCCGCCGCTCTACCTCGTGAAGAAGGGCAACCAGGAGCGCTACTGCTGGACGGACGACCAGCGCGAGGCCGCGACGGCCGAGCTCGGCCGCGGGACCGACCGCGGCGTGGCCGTGCAGCGCTACAAGGGCCTCGGTGAAATGTCCGAGCACCAGCTCTGGGAGACCACGATGGATCCTTCCCGCCGCGTGCTGCGCCAGATCACGATCGAAAACGCAGCCCAGGCCGAGCGTACCTTCTCGATGCTGATGGGCGACGACGTCCCGCCGCGCCGCCAGTTCATCGAGGAGAACGCCCATTACGCGAATATCGACGCTTAAAACCTAAATAATAAAACAACGTTATGTTAGACATTTTTGACAGAATTGCACGGGATTCCGGCGGTCCGATCGGACAGTATTACGAGCAGGGATTCGGTTATTATATGTATCCCAAGCTGGAAGGCGAACTCGGCCCCCATATGGTGTTCAACGGCGTTCCGGTCCTGAACTGGAGCCTCAACAACTACCTCGGCCTGGCGAACCATCCGGAAATCCGCAAGGTGGAAACGCAGGCGACGGCGGACTGGGGCCTGTCCTATCCGATGGGCAGCCGCATGCTCTCCGGCCATACCTCTTACCACGAGAAGCTCGAGAAGATGTTCGCCGACTTCGAGAAGAAGGAAGACGCCTTCCTCTTCAATTTCGGCTACCAGGGCATCGTCTCGACGATCGACTGCCTGACCGCGCGCCACGACGTCATCGTCTATGACAACGAGGCCCACGCCTGCCTGCTCGACGGCATCCGCCTCCACATCGGCAGCAAATACAAGTACCGCCACAACGACATGGCCGACTGCGAACGCGTCCTGGCGAAAGCCTGCAAGGAAGCGGACGAGAACGGCGGCGGCGTCCTGCTCATCACGGAAGGCGTCTATGGCATGACCGGCGCCCTCGGCAAGCTGGACGGCATCTGCGCCCTCAAGAAGAAATACAACTTCCGCATCCTCATCGACGACGCCCACGGCTTCGGCCTGATGGGCGAGCACGGCCGCGGCACCTCCGAGCACTTCGGCGTGATGGACGACGTCGACATCTACATCGGCGCCTTCGCGAAGTCGATGGCCTCCATCGGCGGTTTCGTCGCCGGCCCGCGCCACGTCATCAACTACCTGCGCCTCAATATGCGCTCCCAGATGTACGCGAAGAGCCAGCCGCTCCCGTTCGTCATCAGCAACATCAAGCGCCTCGAGATCATCATGTCTCCCGAAGGGGACGAGCGCCGTCGCAAGTGTATGGAGATTACGCACGCGATCCAGAAGGGCTTCCGGGAGCAGGGTTTCGACATCGGCCAGGCCGAGGCCTGCGTGACGCCGATCCATATCGACGGCGGCGGCATCGCCCAGGCGACCAAGATCGCCAAGGACCTGCGGGAGAACTACAGGATCTTCTGCTCGATGGTCATCTACCCGGTCATCCCGAAGGGTATGATCATCTTCCGCATCGTTTCCACGGCCGCCCATACGATGGAGGACGTGAACTATACGCTGAATGCGTTCAAGGAAATCAAGGCGAAGCTCGACGCCGGCGAATACGACGGCGACGACATCGCCGCCATGACCATCAAATAGGGGAATGGACGCTGCGTTTTTCAAGGACAAGGTCATCATCGTGACGGGCGCCAGCTCCGGCATCGGGCTCGCGTGCGCGAAGGAATTCGGCCGCCTCGGCGCCTGCGTCGTGATGGCTGCGCGCCGCCTGGAAGTGCTGGAGGCGCTGGCCCCCGAAGTGTCCGCGGACGCGGACAGGGTCCTGTGCGTCAAGACCGACGTCAGCGTCGAGGCGGACTGCAAGGCCCTCATTGACAAGACCGTGGAGAAGTTCGGCCGGATCGACGTCCTCGTGAACAATGCGGGCATTTCGATGCGCGCGATGTTCAAGGACCTGGACCTGAAGGTGCTCCACCGGCTGATGGATGTAAACTTCTGGGGGACGGTCTACTGCACGAAGTATGCGCTTCCGTGGCTGCTGGAGGCCAGGGGCTCCGTGGTGGGGGTGATCTCCATCGCCGGCTATTCCGCGCTCCCGGCCCGCACGGGCTACTCCGCCTCGAAGTACGCGATCCGCGGCTTCCTGGACACGGTCCGCATCGAGCACTTGAAAGACGGGCTCCACGTCCTGGTGTTCGCGCCGGGCTATACGGCCTCCAACGTGCGCAACGCCGCGCTGACCGCGGACGGCAGCGCGCAGGGGATGACCCCGCTGGACGAAGACAACCTGATGCCGGCCGAAACCGTAGCGAAAGCGCTGGCGAAGGGCCTCCGCAAACGCAAGTCCGTCGTGACCCTTTCCACGCTGGGAAAGGCGACGGTCTGGATGCAGAAACGCTTCCCGCGCTTGCTTGACCGACTGACTTATGGATACATCGCGAAAGAAACTGACAGCCCTTTTAAGTAGGCGGGTCCTCCCGTTTGCGTTGCTGTTCGTGGCCCTGTTGCTGATTATGCCGCGGACGGCCAAGTTCCGCTATGACTACAAGAAAGGCGCCGCCTGGAACTACGAGACGCTGATCTCCGACTTCGACTTCCCGATCTACAAGACGGCGGAGCAGATGGAGGAGGAGCGCGCGAAGAGCGGCGACGGCAGCGTGATTCCGTATTACCGCTTTTCCGACGACGTCGTCAACAAGAACCTCCGCGCCGCCGAGGCCCTGTCGCTGGGACAGCACGCGTCGGTCAAGACGCGGCTCGTGTCCGTCCTGCGCTCCGTCTATGCGCAGGGCATCGTGCAGGACGAGGGCGTGCGGGTGGACAAGCGCTCCGCCAACCTCAGCGACGAGGTCCTTTATATCCAGAAGGACAAGCGCGCGAGCAAGTATCCCGTGACGGAAGTATACCGCCAGACCGACGCCCGCGCGAAGGTGATGGCGGAAGTGAGCAAGAGTTTCCCGTCCTTCAATATGGATTCCATCTTCCGCGCCGCGGGCGTCTACGACCTGATCGTGCCGAACCTGGTCTACGACAAGCAGACGACCGAGCTGGTGCAGGCGGAATCCGTCAACAGCGTTTCGCCGACCCAGGGCTTCGTGAGCGCCGGGCAGCTGATCGTCTCGGAAGGGGAGATCGTGACGGCGGAGATCGCGCAGATGCTGGATTCCTATAAGCTTGAGTACCAGGAGAATATGGGTCTGCAGAAGTCCTCGTTCTCCTATGTGCTCGGCAACGTGCTGGTCGCGCTGATCCTGGTGCTGATCCTGTTCCTCGTGCTCTATTACGTGGGCGAGGGGATACTCCATTCGCCGCGCCGTCTGTGGTATGTCGTCTTCATCGTGTTCCTGACTGCACTGGGGGCGCTGCTGACCGGAAAGGATGACCCCGTGTACCTGTACCTGGTGCCGTTCATCCTGTCGCTGCTGTATCTGCGGACCTTCTTCGAGGAGCGGGTAAGCGTGCCCGTGTTCTTCGTCGCACTGCTCCCGCTGGCGATTTTCTGCCGCAACGGCGTCGTGCTGTATGTGATGTACATCGCCGCCGGCCTGGTCGCCGCCCTGTTCTACCGCTCGAGCGAGCGCGGGTGGAAGCAGTTCCTGCCGTGCCTGGTCGCGTTCGTCGTGCTTGTGCTCATTTACACGGGCTTCGACTTCGCGGGCTTCATCAGCGGCAACTGGGCGCGCACGGTCCTATTCCTTTTCCTGGGCTCCGTCATCTCCGGGGCCGCCTACCCGCTGACCTACCTGTTCGAGCGCATCTTCAAGCTCCTCTCCACGACCCGCCTGGTCGAGCTGACGGACACGGACAACGTCCTGCTCCGGCGGCTGGAGGAGAAGGCGCCGGGGACGTTCCAGCACTGCCTGCAGGTAATGAGCATGGCGGAGATGGTGACGCGTACGATTGGCGGAAATGTGGCGCTGGCGCGCGCCGGTGCCCTGTACCACGACATCGGGAAGATGAAGAACCCGCTCTGTTTCATCGAGAATTCGATGCTCCTGCCGGACCCGTCCGCGCCGTCTTACCACGCGAAACTGAGCCCGAAGGAGAGCGCCCGCGACATCATCCGCCACGTGGCGGACGGTATGGAACTCGCGGCCAGGCACCGCCTGCCGGAAGAAGTCCGCGCCTTCATCCTGACCCACCACGGAACGACCCGGACCAGCTATTTCTATAACAAGTACGTCGAGGAAGGCGGGGATCCCGCCGACGTCGCCGATTTCGTCTATCCGGGCGAAAAGCCCCAGACCCGGGAGCAGGTCGTCGTGATGCTCTGCGACACGGTCGAGGCGGCGGCGCGGACCCTCTCGGACAACAGCGCGAAGACCTATTCGGACTTCGTGGACCGGATGATCGAGGGAAAGAAAAACGAGGGGCAGTTCGACGAGGCGGACATTTCCATCCCGGACCTCCTGGCTATCGGGGATGCCCTGAAGACCTACCTGGCGCAGATGTACCACGAGCGCGTCGCCTATCCGACGAAGCTCCGCCGGCGCCTCTCCGCAAACAGATAATATTAAACAACACAATACTTTATGAAAGTCACAGAAAAAAGAATTGACGACCTGAACCTGGAGCTGACCGTCCTCATCGACAAGGACGATTACGCTTCCGCCGAGAAGAAAAGACTGAATGAAACCCGCCGGAACGCCGAATTCAAGGGCTTCCGCAAGGGTATGGTGCCGATGTCGCTGATCCAGCGCGTCTATGGCGGCCAGATCCTCGCCGACGCCGTGAACGACGTCGTGTCCGAAGCCCTGGACGGCTACATCAAGGACAACGACCTCCACATCCTGGGCGAGCCGATCAGCAGCGCGAACCAGCCGGAACTGACCTGGGAGAGCGGCAGCGACTTCACCTTCATCTTCGACCTCGGCCTTTCCCCGAAGATCGATTTCGAAGTGGTCAAGGAAGACTCCGTTCCTTATTATACCATCACCGCCACGGCGGAGGACAAGGAAGGGATGAAAAAGAATATCCTGATGCAGCACGGCAGCCTCCAGGAGGCCGAAGCCGCCGGCAACGAGTCCTATGTCTACGTGGACCTGAAGCAGGAGGGCAGGGAAGTGAAGGACACGTTCGTGTCGATGCGCGACCTCTCGTCCGCCTACAAGACGAAGTTCAAGAAAGCCAAGGTCGGCTCGAAGTTGAAATTCAACCTCGTTGACGCCCTCGCCGACGAAGGCGACCGCGCCCGGCTGCTCCGCGTGAAGAAGGAGGAGCTGAAGGACATCGATCCGGAATTCCAGTCCGTCGTCGTGTCCTTCAAGGACTATGTCGCCGCCCCGGCGAACCAGGAGACCTTCGACAAGATTTACGGCAAGGATGTCGTGAAGACCGAGGAGGAATTCGACGCCCAGGTCGCGAAGGAGCTGGAGAAGAACTACCACCAGGAGGCCGAATACCGCCTTACGAAAGATATCAAAAAGTTCTATATGGACAAGGCGGACCTCACCCTGCCGGAGGACTTCCTGAAGCGTTGGCTGCTCGCCGTGAACCGCGGCAAGCTGACCGTGGACCAGATCGCGACCGAATTCCCGGCCTTCGTCGAGGACTTCAAGTGGCAGCTCGTAAGAGGCTATCTCTTAAAGAAATTCGACGTCAAGATCACGCAGGAGGAGATTGAGGAAGCCGCCGAGTCATTCGTGTACTACCAGTATGCGATGTACGGGATGCAGGGCATGCCCGAGGATATGGTCAAGGACGCCGCCCGCCGGATGCTTGACGACGACCAGCAGCTCCAGCGTTTCCAGGAGCAGGTCGAGGACCGCAAGGCCTTCGAGGCTGTGCGGCCGCTGATGACGCTGAAGAAAAAGAAGATTTCGCTGGAGAAGTTCCGCGAGTTACAGTAGTTTCTCGCGCAGGTGCGCGATCATATCCTTGGTCATCGACTCAAGGTCATAGGTCGGGGCCCAGCCCCATTCCTTGCGCGCGCAGCTGTCATCCATCTTGTCCGGCCAGGAATCCGCGATGTGCTGACGGACGGGGTCTACCTCGTAGCGCATCTTGAAATCAGGGATTTCCTTCTTTATCGCCTCGTAGATGATTTCCGGAGTGAAACTCATCGCCGCGATATTGAAGGAATTCCTGTGTTTGAGGTAGCGCGGTTTCGCACGCATGATGTCGACCGCCGCCTTCAGCGCGTCCGGCATATACATCATATCCATATAGGTTCCCGGAGCGATCGGGCAGACGTAGGTCTCGCCCTTGACGGCCGCGTAGTAGATCTCGACGGCGTAGTCCGTCGTGCCGCCGCCCGGCAGGGTCGTGTAGGAGATGAGGCCCGGGAAACGCACCGAGCGCGTGTCGACGCCGTATTTGTGGAAGTAGTAGTCGCTCAGCAGCTCCGTCGCGACCTTCGTCACGCCGTACATCGAAGTCGGGCGCTGGATGGTGTCCTGCGGGGTATTCATCCGGGGAGTCGAGGGGCCGAAGGAGCCGATGGAGCTCGGGGTGAACACGGCGCAGTGCTTCTCGCGCGCGATTTCCAGGACGTTGAGCAGACCGTTCATCTGGATGTCCCAGGCGCGCAGCGGCAGGCGCTCGGCCGTCGCCGAAAGAAGGGCGGCGAGGTTGTAGATGGTATCGATGTCGTATTTGTCCACGATGTCCGCGATCTGCTGGGCGTTGCAGACATTGGCTTCCTCGAAGGGACCGCTTTCCCGGAGGATGCCTTTCGGCTCCGAGCCCGGAATGTAACCCGCGACTGTCTTGCCGCCCGGGTACTCGCGGCGCAGTTTCATAGTCAGCTCGGACCCGATTTGTCCGGTGGAACCGATGACGAGAACGTTTTTCATTTCTTTGGTTTTAGCGGAACAAAATTACTGTTTTTTACATAAATTTGACAGGTAAATCCACGAAATCAGACAAAATCATAAGCATATGTACGGTTCTTTCCAAAAACATCTTCAGGCTGAGCTGAAAGCCATCGACGAGGCCGGCCTGTACAAGCGTGAACGCAATATCTGCTCCCCGCAGGGCGCCGAAATCACCCTCCAGGACGGTTCCAAGGCCCTGAACTTCTGTGCCAACAACTACCTCGGCCTCGCCGACTCGCCGCGCCTGGTGGCCGCCGCGAAGAAGGCGATGGACGAGCGCGGCTACGGCATGTCCTCCGTCCGCTTCATCTGCGGCACCCAGGACCGCCACCGCGAGCTGGAGCAGGCCGTGGCGCGCTATTTCCGTACGGACGACGCCATCCTCTACGCCGCGTGCTTCGACGCCAACGGCGGTGTCTTCGAGCCCCTCTTCACGGCCGAGGACGCAATCATCTCCGATTCGCTGAACCACGCCTCCATCATCGACGGCGTGCGCCTCTGCAAGGCGGTGCGCTACCGTTACGCCAACGCCGATATGGCGGATCTGGAGCGCTGCCTCCAGGAGGCCCAGGCCCAGCGTTTCCGCATCATCGTGACCGACGGCGTGTTCTCGATGGACGGCAACGTCGCGCCGATGGACAGGATCTGCGACCTGGCGGAGAAGTACGACGCCCTCGTGATGGTGGATGAGAGCCACAGCGCCGGCGTGGTCGGCAGGACCGGCCACGGCGTGGCCGAACAGTTCGACTGCTACGGCCGCATCGACATCTTCACGGGCACCCTCGGCAAGTCCTTCGGCGGCGCCGTCGGCGGCTTCACGACCGGTCGCCAGGAGATCATCGACCTCCTGCGCCAGCGCTCCCGCCCGTACCTCTTCTCGAACTCCCTGCCGCCGATGATCGTCGGCGCCGGCATCGAGCTCTTCAAGATGCTCGAGGAGAGCGACGCGCTCCATACGAAGCAGCAGGAGAATGTCGTGTATTTCCGCGAGAAGATGCTGGCCGCCGGCTTCGACATCAAGCCGACGCAGTCCGCCATCTGCGCCGTGATGCTCTACGACGCGCCCCTGAGCCAGAAATTCGCCGCCAAGATGGCGGAGGAGGGCATCTTCGTGACCGGCTTCTACTATCCGGTCGTGCCGAAGGGCCAGGCCCGCATCCGCGTCCAGATTTCCGCGGCCCACGAAAAAGAACACCTTGACAAGGCCATTGCGGCGTTTGTCAAGGTGGGTAAGGAACTCGGCGTTCTGAAATAGCCTACAGCTCGTCGCTGTAGACGGAACGCGGCAGGTCGTGCAGGTTGTAGCGCGAGGCCATCGACTGGCCGTAGGCGCCCGCCGACTTGAGCGTCAGCAGGTCTCCCCGTTTTGACACGGGGAGACTTACGTTTTCGTCGAACTTGTCCGTCGATTCGCAGGCGGTTCCCACGATGGTGTATTTCTCGCGCTTCTCCTCCTTCGAGGTGATGTTCTCGATGTTGTGGTAGGCGCCGTAGAGGGCCGGGCGGATGAGCTCGGTCATGCTGCTGTCCACGATGAGGAGCTTGCGGCCGGTCGCGGTCGTCTTGTTGTAGAGGACGCGGGTGATGAGTTCGCCGCATTCGCCGACGATGGCGCGGCCGAACTCGAAGTGGACGGGACGGTCGCCGACGCGCAGGTGGGAATTGATGATGGCGAAGACCGAGGCGAAGTTCGGAACCGGCTCATTCTCAGGCATATCGTAATTGATGCCGAGGCCGCCGCCGACGTCGACGAACTCCAACTGGAAGCCGGCTTTCTCGAGGTTCTCGACGATGACATTGACCTTCTCGCACAGGTACTCGAAGACGTGCAGCTCGCGGATCTGCGAGCCGATGTGGAGGTGCATTCCGCGGACGCAGATGCCCGGCAGCTGCCGGATGTGCCCGCTGTGCTCCAGGATCTCCTCATAGGAGATGCCGAATTTGCTGTCGGCCTGGCCGGTGTCGATGCAGTGGTTGGTCTTCGGGTCGATGTCCGGGTTGACCCGGAGGGCGACGGTGACTTTCTTTCCGGCCTCCACGGCGAGGGCGCTGAGCACGTCCAGTTCTTCCAGGGACTCGCAATTGATGGCGAAGAGGCCCTGGTCGATGGCGTAGCGCAGTTCGTCGTCCTTCTTGCCGACGCCGGCGTAGACGATTTTCGCGGGATCGAAGCCAGCTTCGATGGCGCAGCGGACTTCGTTGCCGCTCGCGCAGTCGATGCCGAGCCCGTACTGCCGGATCATCTCCAGCAGGCGGGGGTCATAGTTCGCCTTGATGGCGTAGTGGAGCTGGTAGCCGTACCGGGCTGCCATCGAGACCGCGCTCTCCAGCGTGAGGCGCAGCAAATCCATATCGTAGAGGTAAAACGGCGTCTGCATCCCTGCGAGACGGTCCGCGACTTTTCTGCTTAACATAATCGTACTGTGTTCGTTTTATCTATTCTGCGTATTCAAATCCGAAATACTGTCCCTTGCGGGTGTTGGGCACGCCCGTCTTCATCCAGGCCGGCATCGGCTCGCCCTTCAGGTAATGGTCGAAGAACTGGCTGAGCCGGACGGAGAGGTCCTTCGCGTTGCGGCGCTCGGCGAGGTTGTGGGCCTCGTCGTTGTACTCCAGCAGCCAGGCCGGATGGTGGAAGCGGCGGAGCGCCATAAAGAACTCGATGCCCTGGTACCACGGCACGGCGCCGTCGTTGTCGTTGTGCATAATCAGGACCGGGGTCGTTACGTTCTCGGTATGGAAGACGGGGGAGTTCTCGATGTAGAGGTCGAGGCCGCCCTCGTCCCAGAGGGAGGCGCCGATGCGGCTCTGGCCGTGCTCATACTGCATCGCGCGGACCATGCCCGATTCCCAGC
Source organism: Bacteroidales bacterium Bact_14 (assembly GCA_001602865.1). Taxonomy (GTDB): domain Bacteria; phylum Bacteroidota; class Bacteroidia; order Bacteroidales; family UBA932; genus Cryptobacteroides. The sequence goes on along the minus strand of LUZF01000004.1, from coordinate 49,116 downwards.
GGATGCCGCCGTAGGCGCTCGTCATATTGCCGACCGGGGCGCCGGCGCCCGCCGCGGCGAACATATTCGTCCGCGTGACGAGGTAGGCGGTCTGGTAGCCGCCCCAGCTCTGGCCCTGGATGGCCATTCTGGCCTTGTCGATGAAGGGGAACTGCGCGCACATCGCTTCCGCGCCGGAACAGATGCAGTTGTAGGCGCTTTCGCCCGGGTGGCCGTCCTTGTAGACGATGTCCGGAATGAAAACGACATAGCCGCGGCTGACGAAGAACGGAATGTTGACGGTCGAGCGGCTGGGCGCCGGCGCACGGTAGTTGAAGAGGGTCTCGGCGTTCTTCTCGTAGAAGTAGATCATCATCGGGTATTTCCCGCTGGGATCATAGTCTTCCGGGGTGAAGAGGAGACCGTCCAGGGGGGTGCCGTCGTAAGCGTTCCAATGGACGAGCTGTACGTCGCCCCAGCGGTACTCCGCCTGCTGCGGGTTGATCTGGGAGAGGCGGACGGAGCTCTTCCACTCGTTGACGGTGGCGTAGATGTCGTAAGGGTTGCGGAAGTCGCCTTTCTGGTAAAGGATGGTTTTGCCTGCCTTGGCAACGACCGGGAAGGCTTTCTCCTCAAGGAAGGACTGCTTGATGCCGCTGCCGGTGGCCGGGACCGTGGCGTAACCGTTCTGCTTGGTCGTGCGGTCGAAGGCGGTCAGGTAGACCGTCTCGCTGCGGCCGATGGCGCGCTGCACGCCGGCTTCCGTCAGGGCGGGGTTGAGGCGTCCGCTCACGACGATGGAGGTGTAGCGGTACTGGATGTTGTTTTTCCGGCCCTGGCCCTTGGTGACGTTGACGGGCTTGCCGCCGTCCGGGGAGAAGCGGAAAACGTCGTACTTGTCCGCGAGCAGGAAGGCGGAATCGCCCTCCAGCCAGTGCGGGCGGTCGATCTGGGGCTTGGGCATCGGATGGTCGTCCTCGTCGTTGTAGAAGGTGCCGTCCACGCCGCCGGTCAGGTTCACGACCTTGCCGTCGGAGATGCGGTAGCTGTAGTAGTTGCTGTCGCGGTTGTCGTACCAGGTCAGGTATTTGCCTTCCGGGGAAGGGGAGGGACTGCCGTCGAGCGCGGTGAAGAGCGGGCGGCGGCTGCCATCGTCCAGGCTGACGAGGGCGACGTCGGAGTATTCGTTGCTGTCCCAGGTCGAGTTGATCTGGTAGGGTTCGTCGGTGACGGCCAGCGCCCAGGGACTCTCTCCGCCGTCCAGCGGGGTGATGTGTTCGAAGATGGAGGTGGAGAGGGGAATGATGTGCCCCTTGTCCACTCCCAGGTTGATGACGGCCTTGGCGGTTGCGGTCTTCAGGCGCGCGGACTGGGCCTTCTGCATCGGCGGCGTCAGATAGATGTCATAGTTCCAGATGTCCAGGCGCGCGGTCTCGAAGTCCACCAGGGTCGTGTCGTTCTCCGGGAGGCATTCGGCGACGCCCAGGAACAGGCGGGAGGAGTTCTTCGAGAAATAGGGGGCGCTGTTCTCGTTGATGCTCCAGCCCTTTGGAAGCCCGTAGGAATAGCCCTGGGCCACGATTTCCTCGGCGCGGCGGCCGCCCTCGTACAGGAAGACGGAGCAGTGCTTGTTGCCGGTCGCGTTGGAGTCGGCGGAAGCCAGGAAGACGAGCTTGTCGCCCTCGGCGTTGAATTTCGGGGCGGAGTAGAATTTCTTCCCTTCGGAAAGCAGGGTGCTGTCCTTCGAGACGAGGTTGCGCAGGACCACGGCGTCCCGGGAGAGGGAATCCTTCTTGTTCTTCTTGTAGACGACGGCGAGTTTCTCCCCGTCGTGGGAAAGGGTGTATTTGTCGACGTTCCGGAGGGTGTCGGCGGCGCCGGTCTGCGGGTCGAAGACGATTACCTTCTTCTTGTCGCCGCTGCCGGATTCATAGACGGCGACGTTCCGCCCGGCGTAGGGAATCCGGAAGGAGGAGACGTCGGCCAGCTTCTTCAGCTCAAAGGTCTTGAGGTCCAGGTAGCCCAGGGAATCCTTGGGCATTTCGTCCGCTTTCTTCTTCTTGATGCGGGCCTGCCGGGTGTCGGCGAAGGGGGCGGAAATCTTGAAGAAGGCCCAGCGGCCGTCGCGGGTCAGGCTGGGGGCGCCGCCGCGCGCCACCTTTTCGCCGCGGCCGGTCGTCACGTTGAAGAAATGCAGCTCCGCGTCGCCTTCCTGCGGGGTGATCCGCCAGGAGACGACGGTGCCGTCCTCGGAAAGGACCGGGCTGGCGGTCGACTGCCAGCCGTCGTAGACGGAGTGGTCGAGTGCCTTTTTCTGGGCGTTCGCCCCCAGGCACAGCATTCCCAGGACGAGGATGAGAATCGTTCGTTTCATATTACAGGTAATCGTTGAAGTAGTCGGTAATCTTCTGGTACAGATGGACGCGCTCGATGCCGCGCATATTGTGCTCGGCCTTCGGATACGGGAAATAATCGACCGGAATGTTGTTGGAAATGCATTCCTGGATAAAGCTCAGGGAGTTCTCCCAGACGACGGTGTTGTCGATGGCGCCCTGGCAGATGAGGAGTTTGCCCTTCAGCAGTGGGGCCTTGGCGACGAGGCCGGTCCTGGCGAAGCCTTCCGGATTGGTCTCGGGCGTGTCCATATAGCGCTCGCCGTACATCACCTCGTACCATTTCCAGTCGATGACCGGGCCGCCGGCGACGGCGACCTTGAAGACGTCCGGGTGGTTGGTCGCGAGGGTGATCGTCATAAAGCCGCCGTAGCTCCAGCCGTGGACGCCGATGCGGTCCGCATCGACGTAGGGGAGGCTGCGGAGCCAGTTGACGCCGACCATCTGGTCGGCCATCTCGGCCTGTCCGCAGGCGCGGTTGATGGCCTTCTCGAAGGCGGCGCCGCGGTTCGAGGTGCCGCGGTTGTCCTGGACGTAGACGATGTAGCCGCGCTCGGCCATATACATCTCCCACATCCGGATGTTGCCGATCCAGGTGTCCTGGACCATCTGGGAGTGCGGTCCGCCGTAGACGTACAGGATGACGGGGTATTTCTTCGCCGGGTCGAAGCCGACGGGGTAGTAGAGGCGGTAGTAGTTGTCAAACCGGCCGTCGGCGCTGGGGATGGTACCGAACTCGACGCGCCCGGTCGCATATTCCGCCAGCGGGTCGTCGAAGCGCCGCAGCTCGCGGATGAGTTTGCCGTCCGTGCCGCGGAGGTTGTAGACGCGCGGGACGTTGAAGGCGCTGTACGCATCCACGAAGCAGCTGAAGTCGGCGCTCAGGGCCACCGTGTGCCAGCCGCGCTCCGGGGTGAGGCGCACGGGAACCGCCTTGCGCTTTTTGAGGTCCAGCCGGAAAAGGTGGTTCTCGACGGGGGAGACTTCGGCGGAGGTATAATAGAGGTAGCGGCCGTCGTTGTCGAGGTAGGCGACGTCGGCGTCGACCGCCGTGAGGCGGCGGACGGTCCCGAGCGTGTCGCAGCGGTAGAGGTTGCGGTAGCCGTCGCGGTTGTCGGTCCGGTAGATGAACTCATAGCTGCCCTTGATGAAGTGGATAGGGTCTTCCGGCTCGATCCAGGCGTCATTGTCCTCCGTGAGGATCGTGCGCACGAAGGCGCCGTTGTCCGCACGGTACATATTCAGCTTCATATGGTGCTGGCTTCGGTCGATGACCTGGATGAAGACGTATTTCTCGTCCGGGGACCAGCTGATGTTCGTCAGGTAGCGGTCCTCGCCGAAGTCGGAGACCTGCGCCCATACGGTCTTGCCGCTCTCAAGATCAAAGATCCCCAGGGCGATGCGCTCCGAGTCCATCCCGTTCATCGGGTATTTGATCGTGCGCAGGGTGCCCGTGCGGGTGCTGATGTCCAGGAGGGGGAAGTCCGTGACGAGGTGTTCGTCCTTGCGGTAGAAGGCGAGCTTGCGCTGCGAGGGGGACCAGAAGGTGCCGCCGCTGATGCCGAATTCGTTGCGGCTTACACTGGTGCCGTAGCTGATCTGCGGGTCCTCGCTCAGCGCGACGGGAATCAGCGGCGCGTCCGGGTCCGCGGCCTTGCGGTAGTAGAGGCTGCCGTCCTTCGGAACGGCCAGCAGCTCAGGACGCTCCGCCCGCTTGTATTCGGCCGGCATATCGGTGAGGCGGCCGGGGAAAACGGCCGCATTGGTGTTGGCGTCCTCCATGGTGAGGACTTTGCCGTCCTCGTGGGCCGGCCGGACATCCAAGGTGGTTTGTGCTCCCAGCATCCAGGGCAGGAGGAGCAGCGCTGCAAAGTATTTCTTCATACGCAAATGTGGGTCATTCATCCCCGGCCACGATGGGGATTACGGTGCTTTTATCAGCCTTCTCGACGGACAGGATGCCGTCCACGATGTATTTCTGCATGCCGCGCCAGGGGAGTGCGCCGCGGTATTCCCGGTAGTGGAGTTCGACGGTCTTGCCGCTGCAGCGCATCAGCGAGTCGGCGACGGCCTTGTCGACGACGGAGAAGTTGAATTCGTTGGACTGGATGGCGTTGGTCCCTTTCTGGCCCTTGAAGCCCGCCTGGATGATGCGGCCCTCGTAGGTCTTCCAGACCCATCCCTTGTACATCAGCTGGTTCAGCTCGCCCGCCTTCACCCCTTCGCCGAAGACGAAGTAGAACTTGATATAGATGAAGGCCGCCAGGGCCAGCACGAGAATGACGGAAACGATCCAGCCGATCTTGGTACGTGTTCTCATATCTCTACTCATTTAGTCGAAACACGGCAATTTACGAATAATTCCCCGGAATCGCAGGGGTCAGGGACAAAAAGTGACCAGTCGCGCCTATCCGTGCCTCCCGCGTCAAAGGCCTCTACCATCGTGCCCCGCCTCCACCGTCATGCCCGACCCGATCGGGCATCTCCTCCTTCCAATCGCGAGAGCAGTATTTCCGGGTCGGTCTCTGGCATCAGGGACACCGCAAACCATTTCTTTCCGAGGTCTTTCAGGGACGCCCCGATGAGATACACTTGATTGTCCAGGATAAGGAAGCGATCATGCGATTTCTTGAACAATTTAACATCAATGGGCGGGTACTGGGCATTGTGCTTAGTAATATCAAGTTGGAACTGTTGTGATATCTTTTGCGTGTAGATAGTTGCCGAAACACCCGTCTCCCGTTTGTCCAGCATAGTCAGGACGGTTTCATCCACATAGTTGTCAATGAGGACAATTCGTGTCTCGACACTTTTAATCAGTCCGCAGACAAACTCATAGGCATCGTATATTTGGCCGTCGAAAAAAATACCTTGTTTTGGCGAGATAGACTTTTCTTCGAGTTTCTCAAAGACTTGCTCAATTCTATGATCTGTTTCAAGTTGCTTTAACTCTATTCGATCCAAACGTTGGAATACCTGGGCATTCGATAGCAGGAAGTGCCGCATAGAGACAAAAGCTCTCATAATAAGTATGTTTGCTTCTATTGCGATATCGCTTCTAAGCAACCCCGATAACATGGAAACACCTTGCTCCGTAAAGGCATAAGGCAACCGCCGATCTCCACCCCGTATGTTTGAAATGCCAAAATGGCGTTTCAAACTATCGTATTCTTCTTTGGTTAACTGAAACATAAAGTCAGCCGGGAAGCGTTTTAGGTTTCGTTTTACTTGACGATTCATATACCCAACATCGACCTGATACATGTCTGCTAGATATCTATCCAGAATGACTTGAACATTACGAATGGTTATAATTCTTTTCTCTATCGTAATTAAAGATAACTGGTTGCTTGCAACCGGTTCTGAAGTTTCAGTATTATTCTTTGCCATAACAAACGGTATTAGCGGTTATTAATAAGTGGAAACGAGTTTAAGGCCGCAGTTTGCGGCCGTAAACTAGTACGTAATATGTCTGGTGAAGGGAGCCGCCTCCAGAATGGAGGGCTTACCTGCTCCTTATTTCATTATCGGCCGATTCGACGACCGCTTGTCTCTAATTGCTTTACAAATATACGAAATTTACCTTCTCCACCGCCTCTCGCCGCCGGAAGGGATAGATCGCCTGAAACCCTTCGCGGTCTTCGACCGCTCGTCCCTATCCCTCGCTCCGCTCGGGCTTGTGCCCACTCATGAGGCCGTGGGCGGCCACAGGTTTTAGTCGTATCTATCCCTTCCGCCTCCTCCCGCCGCCAACGACCTCTGTCTCGCTATCCTTGTTTTCGGCCTTTTTTAAGGACGCGAGGCATCATATGCCCGTGCCGTCCTTGTTTTTGCCCGTTTTTGAGGACAGCGGTCGGGAATTCGAAAAATGGTTATATTTGTGAGAATCCCTATTGGCTATGACAGATATTGAACAGATTCTGGGAGAATTGCGTGCGTTTAACCAGGAACGGGACTGGGATCAGTTCCATAATGGAAAAGACCTGGCCATTGGCCTCTCTGTCGAGGCGTCCGAATTATTGGAGGCATTCCTGTGGAAGGCCCCCGAGGATGTGAATCCGGACAAGGTGCGGGAGGAGTTGGCCGATGTCCTCAACTACGCCTTCCAGATGGCAGACAAGTATAATCTTGACATCAAGGAGATTATGCTTGAGAAGATTCGCAGGAACGCGGCAAAGTATCCTGTAGAGAAGGCGAAGGGGAGTGCCAAGAAATACAACGAGTTATGATTGTCTACAGCGCAAATAAAGGACAATTCGTTCAGGATGTGAGAACGGGAGTCATTGCCCCTAAAATTCTCAATCTTATCCGAGAGAGGGGCCTAAACGCCGGGCAGGACCGTGAATTCGAATCCTGGCATAACTCTATGAAGTTTATGCGTGACATTGTGGATGACCGGGATATTGAAGATGAGGTTCAGATTGCAATTGAATACAACATCCCCCAGACTTCCAAGCGCGTAGATTTCATCATCATCGGAGCCAATGAGAACGGCAGAGACAACATCGTCATTGTTGAACTGAAGCAATGGACAAAGGCGGAAGTGGTGGATGACGATATGCACTTCAGCGTACGCACCTATGTTGCCAATGATAACCGGATTGTTTGTCATCCATCCTACCAGGCATACTCTTATTCCCGTTTTATTAGCAACTATTCACAGGTAGTTCATAATAATAACATCAACCTTGTTCCCTGTGCGTACCTGCACAATTATCTCTCCAGGTATAAGGCGGCGTTGGCTGCCGATATTTATAAAGAATGGTACACGTCGGCTCCATTCTTTGTTATGGACGAGGTGCAGCCATTCATTGATTTCGTCAAGAAATACGTCACAAAGAAGTCTTCAAACGGAGACTTGTTGTACCTGATCGACCACGGCCGCATAAAACCCAGCAAATCATTGCAGGACGCAATGGCCACTATGGTCAGAAACGAACCGCTGTTTGACCTTTTGGACGAACAAGCCGTCTGTTTTGATATGAGCGTCCGCACGATGCTTCAGTGTCTGAAGGATCAAAAGAAACGTACGATTATCATTCAGGGCGGTCCTGGAACGGGAAAATCTGTTCTGGCCGTCAATCTACTGTTGCATTACCTCCTCAGCAACTGCAACGCGGCATACGTGACAAAGAATAGAGCTCCTCGAGATGCGTTCCTTTCCATCCTTTCGCATAACAGGGCTGAGGGGATTGCCGATATCCGCCCGTTGTTCCGGTCTCCATTTGGCCTTTCTATGGTCCCCGCCAATGCATACGACTGCCTTATTGTAGATGAAGCGCATCGGTTGGTGAAAAGAATGAATATGGACAAGGGTGGTAAAAACCAGGTGAAAGAATGCATCAATGCGTCTCTTCTTACAGTGTTTATGTTGGACGAAGATCAAGCCGTCACCACAAAGGATATCGGTAGTATTCAGGAGATTACCAAGTGGTGCAAGGAATTGGGATCCACCATCATTATGCGTGAAGAGACCAAGCTGGTCTCCCAGTTCCGCTGCAACGGAAGCGATGCCTATATCCAATTCATCGATAACCTCCTGCAAAGAAACGAGGAGACGGTCTCTGTACCGCTGACGGAACTCAACTATGATTTTCAAGTCTTTGACGATGCCTGCGAGATGCGCGAGGCCCTAAGGGAAAAGAACGCTGACAACAAGGCCCGAATGGTTGCCGGATACTGCTACGATTGGAATGTCAAGAATCACCGCGGAGATGTTGATATCTCCCTCCCCGGCGGATTCCAGGCTAAATGGAATTTGGAGAACGATAAGATCTGGGCTATCAATCCCAAGTCCTTTGAGGAGGTAGGTTGCATTCATACCGCCCAGGGCCTTGAGTTTGATTATGTGGGGGTGCTGATTGGAAAGGATTTGAAGTACGTTGACGGGCGGGTGGTGACTGATAAGAGTGCCATCTCCTCGGATGACAAATCCTCCGGAATCCGCGGGGCTAAAGACGATGTGGCTCGACGGCTAATCCTAAACACTTATAAAACCCTGCTCACACGTGGCCAGAAGGGTTGTTATGTCTATTGTGAGGACGAGGCGTTGCGGACGTATTTGAAGATGATGATTCATCCTGTTAGTAGCCCCATGGCTGGCAAATACCCAACTGAAGAGTTTCTAGAAAAGCAATGAGCCAGTACTACCGTCATTTCCGCAATGGAAAACTGTATCGAATTCTCTGTTTTGCCACCATCGAGGCAACGGGGGAGGAGGCCGTAGTCTATGAAGCTATGTACGATGATCATCGGATATGGATTCGTACAAAGGCCAATTTCTTTGAAATGGTTGAACACGATGGAGAGATGGTGCCGCGCTTTGCCCCTGTAGCGGATGATTGACCGGGAAGGAAAAACGAAGAATTACAATATGAAAAAAACAGTCATAGCAATAATTGCAATCCTGATTGTCGGTGCCGCCGCCGTAATAACCTGCCCGGATAAGCAGGCTCATAAAGATGCCATTATGTCCGTAATCAACGAACGGATTAATGACGAGTTGAAAACTGAAGACCCTGAGTATCAGGGGCTGTCGGCATTATTCGGTTCCCTTGGAACAGGTATCGCAAGCCGTGTTATGGACAACCGCCTTGTCGTGAAGAATCATTTCCTCTGGTCCACAGGCGAGTTGCAGAACTTAGACGGAGTTTATCAACAGGTATCTGTCGGCGTCTTCGGACATATCTTTACGTTCAAGAAAGAAGACATAGACAAGGCAATTAGCGACGCTTTCTGATGAAACAATACAAGAAGAGAGGATGAGGCCTTTGGCGCGGGACGGTGGCGGAAGGGATAGATGCGGCTGAAACCTGTGGCCGCCCGCGGCCTCATGAGCGGGAGGGGCCCGCAAGCGAAGCGCAGTGGGAGGGACGAGCGGTCGAAGACCGCGATGGGTTTCAGGCGTGCTATCCCTTCCGGCGGCGGAGGGTGGTGGAGATGTCCGGGAGAAGGCGAAAAAAACACCTGCAAGTGCAGGTGCTCGTTTACATCAATTGTTCGATTTGTGTAGGACTTAAGCCTGTAATGTCCGCGATATCGGGAATCTCCATTTTGCGAGAAAGCATCTTTCGCGCTATTTCCTTCGCTTGCTCTGCTTTGCCTTCGGATAGGCCTTCCTCGCGGCCTTCGGCGAGACCTTCCTCGCGGGCGGTGCGGAGGCGGCTCTTCTCGTCGAGTTCGGCCATGAACATAGCAAGGTATTGTCGTTGTGTCAATTCGCTCATAGCTGCGAAGTTATTTGAAATCAGCTTTCTTGTCAAGACCCGGGATGCAGATTTATAAGTATTTTTCGACGATTAACTGTTTTTTATGATTGGGCTTTCCGGCGGCAAGGAGATTTCTCGACTACGCCCTTCGGGCTCCGCTCGAAATGACAGTAATAGGTCCCTTCGTTGCGGTCGGAATGACAGGGGGGAGTCGGGAAGGGAGAAAAAAAAGGCCGCAACCTGGTTGCAGCCTCTTTTATCCTGGTAAGAGCAGAAGAAATTACTTCTGTCTTGACTTGTATCTCTGGTAGAATTTGTCGACGCGACCGGCGGTGTCGAGAATCTTGACTTTGCCAGTGTAGAAAGGGTGAGAGGTGTTGGAGATCTCAACCTTCACGAGGGGATATTCAACACCGTCGACCATCAGGGTCTCCTTCGTCGTCGCGCAGGAGCGGGTGATGAAAACATCCTCGTTGGACATATCCTTGAAAGCTACAAGTCGGTAGGTTTCGGGATGGATTCCTTTCTTCATTTCTTTGGGTTTTTTAGAATCGTGGGCGCAAAGATACTAAAATTTGAAGATAAAGCAAATTAATTCGTAAATTTGCGTGTTATGACATTGATCAAATCCATTTCCGGCATCCGCGGAACCATCGGCGGCCCGGCAGGACAGGGACTCACGCCTGTCGATATCGTTAATTTCACCTATGCCTATGCCACCAAACTGCGGGAGCGCAAGCCGACCCCGAACGCCGACCGGTACAAGGTCGTCGTCGGCCGGGACGCGCGCCTCAGCGGCGAGATGGTCGAGCAGCTCGTCTGCGGAACGCTGGTCTCCTGCGGGATCGACGTGCTCCGCATCGGCCTCGCCAGCACGCCGACGACCGAGCTGGCCGTCACGATGAGCGGCGCCGACGGCGGCATCATCCTGACCGCCTCCCACAACCCGCGGCAGTGGAACGCCCTCAAGCTCCTCAACGAGCGCGGAGAGTTCCTGACGGCGGCGGAAGGGCAGGCGGTGCTGGACTGCGCCGAAGCCGGCAACTTCGACTTCTCCTCCGTGGATGAGCTCGGCGCCATCTTCGACGAGGACTTCACGGACCGGCACATCGACGCGGTCCTCGCGCTGGAGGCGGTGGATGTTGCCGCGGTCAAGGCCGCGAAATTCACCGTCGTGCTGGACGCCGTCAACTCCGTCGGCGGCATCATCATGCCGCGCCTGCTGAAGCGCCTGGGCGTCCGCTGCATCGGCCTCAACTGCAATCCGGACGGCAATTTCGCCCACAATCCGGAGCCGCTGCCGGTGAACCTTAAGGAACTCAGCGAGACCGTCGTCCGCGAGAAGGCGGACCTGGGCGTCAGCGTGGACCCCGACGTCGACCGCCTCGCGTTCATCTGCGAGAACGGCGAGCCCTTCGTCGAGGAATACACGCTGGTCAGCGTCGCCGACTACCTGCTGGAGCGGGAGGAGGCGAAGGGTCGCAAGGGGATGGTGACGGTCAGCAACCTGTCGAGTTCCCGCGCGCTGCGCGACGTGACCGAAGCCCACGGAGGCGTGTACTACGCCGCGGCGGTGGGAGAGGTCAACGTCACGACGAAGATGCACGAGAAAGGCGCCCTGATCGGCGGCGAAGGCAACGGCGGCGTCATCTATCCGGCGAGCCACTGCGGCCGCGACGCGATGGTCGGCGTAGCGCTCTTCCTTTCGAACCTCGCCCATAAGAAACTGACTGTCAGCGAACTGAAAAAGACATATCCGCAGTATTTCATCGCGAAGAATAAGATCGAGCTCAGCGACAAGGCGCTGATTGACAAGATTCTGGAAGAGATGAAGCGCGTTTTCGCCGCAGAAAAAGTCAACGATATCGACGGCGTCAAGATCGACTTCGAAGCCGACAAGACCTGGGTCCACCTGCGCCGCTCCAATACCGAGCCCATCATCCGCATCTACTCCGAAGCCCAGACCGAAGCGAAGGCCGTCGCCCTCGGCGAAAAGGTCATCGCGCTCGCCAAAAGCATCATCGGCTGATGTTCTCTTTCCGGACCACCCCCATCGGCGAGCAGCTGGACAAGGCGCTCCGCGACGGCCGCGTCGCCGTCTTCCGCACCCCGGGCTGCTGGGATGCGGACCAGGAGTGCTACCTGGAGGACATTTTCCGCCGCCGGGGCAACCTGGCGCTGGTCTGCGGCCCCTCCGAAGCGGAGCTCTCGCCGGTCGAGGACCACATCGAGTTCGACCTCGACGCGCTGCGGGATGTGGCCGCCGTCGTCGTGGAAATCCAGGATGTGGGTGCGCGCTACTTCAACTACACCGTGGACGTGCTGCGGCTGATGTCTGCACTCTCGAACCTCGAAAACGCGCCCGCCTTGTACATCGTGGACCATCCCAACCCCGCCGGGCGCACCGTGGAAGGCACGATGCCCGTCGTGGACCACGACGTCTGGACGCCGGTGGTGGCCCACCGCCACGGCCTTACGCTCGGCGAGCTCTGCCACCTGTACCACAATGAGATAGATGCCGCCTACCCGCTGCACATCATCTCCGCGGACGCCGGTGCGACCGGCCGGCTGACGATGCCCTGGGCCGTACCTCCGGCCAGCGACATTCCGGGCCTGTTCACCTGCCAGCTGTATTCCGGCGGCGCGCTCTGGAAGGACACGACCGTTACGCCGGGCCTCGGCACGCCGCGGCCCTACGAATACATCGGCGCGCCGTTCCTGAACCCGTCCGCCGACGCAGGCCTTCCGGTGCCGGACGGCGTGCAGCTGCGCCCGTGCCGCTTCGTGCCCGCCTACGGCCTCTACGAAGGCGAGGTCTGCCAGGGCTACCAGATCCTGCTGCTGCCGGGCGTGGAATACCACTCCCTGCTCCACACGCTGCAGCTGATGCGCTATTTTTCCGGCCGCTACTCCGAGTTTACCTACTCGGACAGCTTCTTCGCCCGCCTCGCCGATCCCGTCATCGCGGCCTTTCTGCGCAAGGAAATCACCTTCGACATCGTCCAGGAGCACGTCAAGTTGGAAGAGCAGAAGTGGATCCGCAAGGCCAAGCGCTTCGTCCTTTACGCCGACGCCCCGAGAAGAATCAAGTAAAAAAATTTGGAGGTCCGGATTTTTTACCTATCTTTGCAGTCCACGAGAAATGCTGGGTTCGTATAACGGTTAGTACTCGAGATTCTCAATCTCGCAATAGGAGTTCGATTCTCCTACCCAGTACGAAAAAAGGTTGGACAATTGTCCGACCTTTTTTCGTATTTTTGCGGGTATGAAAAAGCTGATGATTCTTGCTGCTGTCGCGGTGGCGGCGCTGCTGCTGGCGGCGGCGTGCGGGCCGAAACCGAATTTTACGATCGTGGGGAGGCCGCTGGCCGGGTCCCGCGCCGAAGGGGCCCATCTGTTGGAGTATGCGACCGATACGCTGATCCGGGCCAAGTGCATCGCGAAGGACGGCGTGTTCAACATCAAGGGCCATATCGACGAGCCGCGTTTCGCGCGCGTCGTGCAGGACGACCTCTTCAACGAGTGGTACGTCATCCTGGAACCCGGAATCATCTACCTCAACCTGGCTGACAAAGCCGCGACCGGAACCCCGCTGAACGACGCCCTGTCGGAGTATTTCGAGGCCGCCAGCGACCTCTATTACAACCGGGATTCGGAGGAGGAGCCGGAAGCGCGCAACCGGGAACTGGTCCTCGACTTCGTCGCCCGCCACAACAACGACATCGCCGGCGCCTATGTCCTGGCCAGCACCTATCCGGTCCTCTCGCTGGACGATATGAAGGGGATGCTGAAGCAGGCCGGCCCCGTCTTCCTGAATTCGGAGTTCGTCACCTTCCTGAAAGGGAAAATCCGGGCCCTGAACGAAGATTAGAGCGGATCCACATCCAGGACGATGTGTCCCGGATACCGGAATTCTTCCTCGAACGCGCGGACTTTCCGCGCGATTTCTTTTTTCGCCGCGCCCAGCGTCCTGTCCTTCGGCAGGTACAGCCGGGACGAGCCGAAGCGGCGCTCCAGCTCCCGGGTCATCTTGGCGAGGCGCGCCTCATTCTTGTCTTCGATGCGCAGGTCCACCTCGCGCGTGTAGGGCGGCAGATGGAAGTCCTTCCGCTCCTCCAGCAGCGCATCGGCATCCCCGGAGAAAACGGGGTGCGAGGCGTCGGCGGTCTGGAGGATGAGCCGCTTGCAGGCGTTGCGGAGCTTCGCGATCAGCTGCATCGCCTTCTCGTCGGAGCGGAACCCCGGCCGCGCGAGCAGCACCTCGAAATGCAGCACCGCCAGCGCGTCCACCTTGTCCAGCTTCAGCTTGGACGTGTTCCCCAGCTCCCAGCTTTCCAGGATCAGCATCTTCCCGCCCGCAGCCTCGATCTCCTCCTTGCGCGCGAGCAGCTTCTTCGAATAATCACCCTCCATTCCGCGTTTGCGACGCTCCGCCCCGGTATCGATCACTTCCAGCGGGGCAGGGGCATCCTGGCAGCGCAGGAGGCTGTATTTGCCGCTGCGCACGTTCAGCAGCGACTCCAGCGAAGGGCAGGCGGAGCCCAGGATCACCGAAGCCTTGTGGAGCGAGGCCAGGTACACGGCGACATCCCGTCCATTGTAGCGCGGAGCGGGGGACTCCTGCTTGTAGGTTACATCCTGCTCTTCGTCGACGATCACCAGGCCGAGCTTGGCGAAGGGGAGGAAGAGCAGCGGGCGGCGGCCGTAAACGAGCCGCGGCTCGCTGTCGCGGCGGCGGACCGCCTGGGCGAGGTCGCGGATCTGCGGGAAGGAGAGCGTCGGCGCGCCGGGGGAGAGCATCAGCACATCCTTCCCCTCTGCGAGGGTCTTCCGGATCATTCCGCGGTAGATGGGCTCCCGGCCGGTCCCGACCAGCAGCAGGGGCTTGTCGTCCTCGAAACGGATGGTCTCCGTAACCAGGTTGCCGTTCTCGAGGTCGGCCTTCCGGCGGGGCTTCTTGCCTTCCGCCGTCTGCTTCATCGCGGGATAGGCGGCCTTGTAGACTTCCCCGACCGTACAGAGATAATAATCGGCGATGAAACGCCAGAGCCGGATCTCCTCCGGTGTGATGGGTTCCAGGGCCTCCACGGAAAGGATTCCCTGGATTTTCTCCTCGGGGATGTCCGGGGTCCCGCCGGCGCCGCTGACGACCGCGGTATAGACGCGGCCGGCGCAGCGGACCTTCACGCGGGTCCCCACGGGGACAACCTCGGGGCTATAATACCACGGCTCCCACTCAAGCTTGAGCGGGAGTATCGTAGTTATGAAGTTTTTATGTGTCAATCGGATTACTCGAGCTTGCCTTCCTCGGCCTGCTTGATCATCGTCTCGTTGGCGGTCACATAGACCTCGACACGGCGGTTCTGGGCGCGTCCCTCGACGGTCGCGTTGTCGGCGACAGGCATCGTGAAGGACTTGCCTTCGGCGTGGATGCGGTCCTTGGCGATACCGTTGGCGGCGAGGTGGGTCTCGACGGCGGCGGCGCGCTGGTTGGAGATGCGCTCATTGACGGCTTCGGTACCGGTGTTGTCGGTATGGCCGTAGATCGTGATGTCGGTCTCCGGGAGGTCCTTCATCTTGTTGGCGAAGTCGGTCAGGGACTGCTTGGAGGCATCGCTGAGGGAAGTACCGTTGGTCGGGAAGAGGATACCGCTGTCGAAGGTCACCTTGATGGCTTCGAGGCCGTTGACGTCGGTAATGGTCTCGACGTTGGCATTCTCGAGGGCCGCGAGTTCTTCGGCTTTCTTGTCCATCTTGTGGCCGATGGCCGCGCCGGCACCTGCGCCGATCGCGGTACCGATCGCCGCACCGATTGCCGCGCCCTTACCGTCTTTGCCGATCAGGGCACCTGCCGCTGCGCCGACGACTGCGCCGGCTCCGCCGCCCAGGAGGGAACCCTGGCCGGTCTTGGACATCGAGGAGCATCCGGAGAGGATGGTAGCAACTGCTAGAAGGATACAGGTAATTCTTTTCATATTGCTAAAGTGTGGTTTATTGACTACCCAAAAATACAAATAAAATCGGAAATGTCTTATATTTGTTGAAAACTTCCTGACTATGACTCTCGCATTGGAACTCAGCATCCGCGTGGCGGTCGCGGGCATCGTCGGTGCCGCCATCGGGTATGAAAGGGAACTCCGGGGCAAGGTCGCCGGCGTGCGGACCCATTTCCTGGTGGCGATGGGCTCCTGCCTCTTTATGATCATCTCCCAGTACGCCTTCCCGTTCGCCGACAAGTTCGACGCGGCGCGCGTGGCTGCCGGCGTCGTCGGAGGCCTCGGTTTCCTCTGCGGCGGCATCATTATGAAGAACAGGCACGTGAGCGGCCTGACGACGGCGGCGGGCATCTGGGTGACCGGTGCCATCGGCCTGGCCCTGGGCGGCGGCCTGTATGAGATCTCCGTCCTCTGCTGGCTGCTCCTGATGTCCTGTATGGAGGGGATGCATTTCTACGCCATCAAGTATGGCCAGCGTCAGGTGGACGTGGTCCTGACCTCCGACAACCTGGACGACCTGGGGAAGGCGGTCGACCTCCTGGGCAAGGCCGTGAGCCAGTTCTCCTGGATCCTCCAGGACGGGCATTACAAGGCGGAGCTGTCCCTCCTCGTGCGGAAGAAGGACTACCCGCTGGGCATCCTGGCGCGCCTGCGCGAACTTCCCGGCGTGAATCTGGTCAGTATGGACTGATCCTCTTGTTTTACTCAAAACACTTCGTTACATTTGTGGGAAATTTCTAACATTTCCTACAAATGCAAGAGAAAAACGGCAAATACATCTTCGGCGTTGTCAAGGTGGGCGACAAGGGACAAATCGTGATCCCGCGGGACGCCCGCAAGGTCTATGACATCAAACCGGGGGATTCCCTGATGCTGCTGGGAGACCAGCGGGGCATCGCCCTGCTCAAGACGGAAGTCTTCCAGGGCATCCTCGACCAGGCGATGGAGGGCCTGACCCGATGAGAAAGCACTGGATCGACAACCTGCGCTGGGTGACGGTGCTCCTCGTGCTTTTCTACCACGTCATCTACTTCTATAACAACAAGGGCGTCTTCGGCGGCATCGGCGGGTTCGGCGAGTATCCGGCGCATCCGCAGTACCAGGACGTCGTGATGTACCTCCTGTACCCCTGGTTCATGCCGCTGCTGTTCCTGCTCGCGGGCGTCAGCGCGCGCTATGCGCTCCAGACGCGGTCCGCGAAGGAGTGGTTCCGGGCGCGCACGCGCAAGCTCCTGGTGCCCGGCACCCTCGGCCTCTTCGTGTTCCACTGGATGGTGGGCTATTTCAACACGGCCGTGGCGCAGCGCATGGGCGTGTTCGACGGGGTGCCCGCGGTGGCCAGGTATTTCATCCTGGCTTTCAGCGGAATCGGGCCGCTCTGGTTCATCCAGCTGCTGTGGCTGCTTTGCCTCGTGCTGCTGGGCGTGCGCGCGCTGGACAAAAAGGACAGGTTCTGGAACTGGTGCGGCAAGGCGGGCCTCGTCGCAATCATCCTGCTGGGCGTGCTCTTCCTGCTGGGGGAGCATACGCTGGTCCGGGAACCGCGGGCGGAATCGGCGGACGGCCTCTGGAACCTGTACAAGCCTGTATTTTATCTGATATCTTTCCTGCTGGGCTATTTCGTGTTTTCGCACGACGCCGTCCAGGAAAAGCTGAAGGACGCTTGGATTCCGCTGCTCGTCTGCGCCGGGATCGCCGGAGTGGCGCTGGTCGTGACGACCTTCGGCCAGGACAATACCTCGCCGCAGTATATGGCTGCGCCGCTGAATTGCCTCTACGGCTGGCTGGCGTGCCTCGCGCTGATGGGCTGGTTCCAGGCGAAATTCGACCGTACGGGCAGGTTCGCGGGCTATATGACGCGTTCCAGTTATGGCCTTTACATCGTCCATTATCTGGTTGTTGCCGCGCTGGGCTATATGATGAAGACCTATACCCAGCTGCCGCCGTGGTCTATGTATCTGATCCTGACCGTGGCGGTTTTCACCCTGTCCCCGCTGCTGTACGAGGTGCTCCGCCGCATTCCTGTGGTGCGGTGGTGCGTGTTCGGGGAAAAGAAGGCAAAATAGGCTAGCGGCGCGCCGCGAGGGTGCGGTAGTCGGCGTATACCTCGCGGACGACGTCGTCCCAATTGAGATACAGGTCCCTGCGGGCGGCCGCCGAGACGCGCTCGTACCGGGCCGGATCGGCGAGGATGTCCAGAATCAGGCGCGCATAATTCTCTTCGCCGGCCGGGGAAATGAATGCGTTCACGTCCGGCGTCACGGTGGCGGCGGTGCGTGCGCCTTCCAGGAAGACCGTCGGCGTGCCCTGGCAGGCCGCCTCGATCTGCACGAGGGAATTGGCGTCGTAGAGCGAAGGGAACAGGAATAACCTGGCCCGGGAGTACAGCTTCTCCAGCGCTTCGCGGCCGGAAACGAGGCCGCAGAGCACCGTCTCCTCCTCCAGCCCCTCGGCGCGGATCAGCGCCTCCAGGCGTTCCTCATCCTGTCCCTTCCCGACGAAGAGCATACGGAAGTTCTTCAGCCCGAGGCGTTTGGCGATTGAGAGGGCGCGGACGGTGAAATCGATGTTCTTGATAAAGTTGATCCTGCCGACGAAGAGCAGCACCGTCGCGTCCGCGGGGATGCCATAGGTTTCATTCACCCAGCGGGCGGCCGCTTCGGGGTCGGCGACGGGCCGGTGGTCCGTCGCGTTGAGGCGCACCTTGCAGGGCGCCGTGAGCCCGTATTCCTGCTCGTAGAGTTCCTGGATGCCGGCGTTGACGGCCCAGCATTCGTCGCAGGCGTTGAAGACCCGCATAATGCTGTCCATCGCGATGTCGAGGGCCGGCTTGAAGCGGAGCGGCTTTTCGAAGTCCTGCTTGTACTGGGAATGGAGGGTGGCGACCAGCGGGAGCCGGTGGAGCTTGGCGTACGCCACGCCGGCCAGACCCAGCGCAAAGGGGGAGTGGATGTGGACCAGGTCGATTCCGCTGCGGAGGAGCTGGGCTTCGAAGACCGGATCCAGCATAGGCGCCGGGACATCGTAGTCGTAATGGATCAGGGG
This sequence comes from Bacteroidales bacterium Bact_14, assembly GCA_001602865.1. Lineage (GTDB taxonomy): Bacteria > Bacteroidota > Bacteroidia > Bacteroidales > UBA932 > Cryptobacteroides. The sequence continues at coordinate 30,495 of LUZF01000004.1, read as the reverse complement.
CAGGGAATGGCAGTGGACCACTTCGTACGGCAGGGCGGCGTCATCTTCTTTCCTGTAGCCCCGGGTCTCCGGGCAGAAGACGACCACCTCGCAGTAGTTGATGAGCCGGCGGGCGTAATTGTCTACCACCTTGATCACCCCGTCCACCATCGGGTACCAGGCATCTATGAACAGACCGACTTTCATACGTACATCGTTTCCAGGGCATCAAAGGTAAGCTTTTTTATGCTAAATTTGTATGTTATGAAGACAGTAGTATCCCCCCAGGAGACCCCGCGGGCCGCGTCCTTTGAACTCTGGATGTCCTCGCCGATGCCGATGGTGACGCTGGTGAAGACGTTGAACGTCAGTCGTTTATTGAAAGTCAGCAAGCGGACCGGCATGAAGTTTTCGATGCTGATGTGCTGGTGTATCGGCAAGGCCGCGAGCCGGATTGACGAATTCTATATGCTGCCTACGGAAGATAAGATGTACAGGTTTGACAGGCTGGCTGTCGGGCCGGTGGTCGTCAACTGCAAAGGCGGAATCAATTATTGCGACATCCCTTACGACGAGGATTTGGAGAAGTTCAATGCGGATTATCTGGACATCTGCAGCCGCGCGGCAGCCAACTGCCAGAATCTCTGCCTGGATGACCAGCTGATGGTCATCGGGACCTCTGCGATCGTCCAGACGGAGCTGGACTGCATCGTCAACCAATACGCCAAGGGGTTCAACAATCCGATGGTGATGTGGGGAAAATACCACAAGGGCCTGTGTAAAACCACCCTTCCGGTCTCGGTCCAGTTCCACCACGTCCAGATGGACGGCGCCCACGCCGCCCGATTCCTGGAGGGCCTGCAGCAAACGATCAACTCCTTGTGAATATGTATTCCAAATATGACATTACGACCGCCCGGTGGGGTGATGTGAAACAGATTGACCATTACGACCTGGCCATCCTGCCCTGGGGCGCGACGGAGCCGCACAACGGCCATCTGCCGTACTGCACGGATATGCTGGCGTCGGCCGCCATCGCCTGCGAGGCGGCGGCGGGCGCAGCGGAGCGGGACGTCCACGCGATGGTGCTCCCCGGCGTCCCCTTCGGCTCCCAGAATCCGGGGCAGACGGACCTGCCCTTCTGCATGCATTATTCCCAGGCCACGCAGGCGGCGGTGCTGCGCGACACCGTGCAGTCCCTGCGGCGCCAGGGGATCAATAAGCTCCTGATTATCAATGGCCACGGGGGCAACGGCTTCAAGGGCTTCATCCGGGACCTGCGGGTTGGGTATCCGGATTTCCTCGTCTGCATCTGCAACTGGTACGAGGTCCTGCCGCGCGAGGGCTATTTCGACGCCGCAATCGACGACCACGCCGGCGAGCAGGAAACCTCCGTCATCATGCACTACTACCCGGAGCTGGTGGATATGTCGCTGGCCGGCGACGGCCGGACCCGCCCGTTCGCCATCGAGGGCCTCAACCGCAAGGTGGCCTGGCATCCGCGGGACTGGCAGAAAGCCACCGCGGATACCGGCATCGGCAACCCCTTCCAGGCGTCCGCCGAGAAGGGCCGCCGCTACGCCGAAGCCGTCGTGGCGCGCGTCGCGGACCTGGTCGTGGACCTGGTCCGGAAACCCCTCTACGAATAGTTTTAACCATGAATCGGGAGAAGGAAATCTATCGGGTTACGCTGGTGGGTAGCGCCGGGAATCTGGTGCTGCTTACCTTCAAGTTCGTGGCCGGCGTGCTGGGACACAGCGCGGCGATGATCGCGGACGCCGTGCATTCGCTCTCGGATTTCTTTACGGACCTCGTCGTGCTGCTTTTCGTGAAGGTGAGCGCGCGGCCCCAGGATGAAACCCACGACTACGGCCACGGCAAGTTCGAAACGCTGGCGACGCTGTTCATCGGGCTCGCGCTGGTGGGGGCAGCCATCGGCATTATCGTCTCCGGCGCGGTGAAATTCGCCCACTGGCTGCAGGGGGAGACGCTGGAGGTCCCTGGAAAGCTGGCCCTCTGGGCGGCGCTGGTGTCCATTCTCGTGAAAGAGATGCTTTACCGGTACACGGTGGCGCGGGGGCGGAAGCTCGATTCGCAGGCCGTGGTGGCCAATGCCTGGCACCACCGCAGCGATGCGCTTTCCTCCATCGGTGCCGCCATCGGCATCGGCGGTGCGATCCTGCTGGGGGAGCGTTGGGCCGTGCTGGACCCGCTGGCCTCCATCGTGGTGGGCGGAATGCTCCTGAAGGTGGCGTATGAGCTGCTGCGGGGGAGTTTCGGGGAGCTGACGGACCAGTCCCTGTCGGCGGAGGAGGAGCGCGCGATCGAGGACATCATCAACGCCTTCCCGGAGGTGTCGGAACCGCACAACCTGCGTACCCGCCGGATCGGCAGCCGCGTCGCCATCGAGGCCCACGTCCGGATGGACGGCGCGCTCCCGCTGCACGACGTGCACGAGCAGGCGTCGGCCATCGAACGCCGGCTGAAGGAGCTCTTCGGCCCGGATACCCTGGTCACGCTGCATATGGAACCGAAGAAATAAAAGTATAATGATCGAACTTAGCAAAGCAACTCCCCGGGATTTCGACGACCTCCTCGCGTTCTATGAGGATGTGATCGCCCATACCCCGAATATCGTGGACACGGCCTGGTGGATCAAGGGGCAGCACCCGTCCGCCCGGGACATCCGGGCGTATCTTGCGGAGGGGTGTATGTACCTGTACCGGGAGGACGGCGCCATCCTCAGCGCGATGGCCTTCCCGATGTACCAGGGCGAGGATTATCACCCCGTCGCCTGGGCGCAGCCGCTCCGGGACGACGAGGTCGCCGTCCTCCATATCTTCGCCGTGCGCCCGGACCGGCAGGGCGAGGGAATCGGCGCCGGGATGGTCCGCGCGGCCCTCGCGCTCGCCTGGAAAAACGGCAGGAAGGCGGTCCGGCTGGACACCCTTGCCTCCAATACGCCGTCCCAGACGCTGTACACGGCCCTGGGCTTCCAGTACCGGGGGCAGCAGCGGCGCTTTATCGAGAACGTCGCGTGGAAGGACTTCTTCTATTATGAATATCTGAACGAAGCGGAAACAGAAAAGTAGTGTCTATGGATGCAATTGCACGAAGAAGAAGGTGGGTCGCGCTGGTGCCGGTGGCGGTGCTGGTGGCGATGCTGGCGGGAGGAATCTCCATTTTCGGTCCGGACGCCATCCTGGGGGCGTCGCAGGTCTCGCTGCTCGTGGCGGCGGGGGTCTGCGCCGTGCTCTCGCGCTGGATGGACGGGACGTCGTGGAAAACCATCGAGCGGGGGATCCGTGAGAATGTGGGGGAGGTCGCCGGGGCGATCCTGATCCTGCTGCTGATCGGCGCGATTTCCGGGACCTGGATGATGAGCGGGATCGTGCCGGCGCTGATCTGTTACGGCCTGAAAATCATCAGCCCGAAGGTGTTCCTGCTGACGGCGTGCGTGCTCTGCGCGCTGGTGTCGCTGCTGATCGGGTCCTCGTGGACCACGATCGCGACGGTGGGCGTCGCGCTGCTAGGCATCGGCCGGGCGGAGGGGTTCAGCGATGCGATGACGGCGGGCGCCATCATTTCCGGGGCATATTTCGGGGACAAGATTTCGCCGCTGTCGGATACGACGGTGCTGGCTTCCTCGATCAACCGGGTGGATCTGTTCGTGCACATCAAATATATGATGCTGACGACGGGGCCGTCCATCCTTATTACGCTGATAATCTTTACAATCCTGGGGCTGTCGCACGGCGGCGCGCCGTCCTCGCAGATGGCTGTTTATTCCGAGGTGCTGTCGCGCCAGTTCCATCTTTCGCCGTGGTTGCTGCTGGTGCCGGCGCTGACGGGTTTCCTGATCTGGAAGCGCTTCCCGGCGGTGGCGGTGCTGGCGCTGTCGGCCGCGGCCGCGGCCCTGGCGGCGGTCATCGCGCAGCCGGAGGTCGTCGCGCGCATCGGCGCAAAGGTGACGCAGGGGAGCCCGCTGCGGGTGGGATTCGCCGGCGTGCTGGAGATGGTCGCGGACTCGGTGACGCTCGAGACGGGGAACCTGGATGTGGATAAGCTTGTGAGCTCGCGGGGGATGACGGGTATGCTGGGGACGGTGTACCTGATCATCTGTGCGATGTGCTTCGGCGGGTGTATGCAGGCGAGCGGGATGATCGGCGAGCTGGCGGGGATGCTTTCGCCGCTGACGCGGAGCCGGACGGGCCTCGTGGGTTCGACGGTCCTGACGGGGATGACGCTGAACGCGCTGGTCTCGGACCAGTACCTGTCCATCATCCTGACTTCCAACATCTACCGGGACTCTTACAAGAAGGGAGGGTATGAGCCGCGGCTGCTGAGCCGGAGCGTGGAGGACTCCTCGACCGTGACCTCGCCGCTGATTCCGTGGTCCAGCTGCGGTATGACGCAGGCGACGATCCTGTCGGTCTCGACGCTCGCGTATGCGCCCTTCTGCTTCTTCAATATCCTTTCACCGCTGATGTCCACGCTGATGGCGCTCCTCGGCTGGAAAATCGTCCGGCCGGCCGCGAAAAAGCCCGCGGAATAGTCGGGAGTTTTCGTTATATTTGTGGAAATAAGAATTCCGCAAATATGAGAAAGAAACTTACCGTACTCGCGCTCCTGGTGCTTTCGCTCGGGGCAGGCGCCCAGAACAAGGGCGGGATCTCGGAGCAGATGCTCTCGGAAATCCGTCAGGGATACGCGGGGAACGCCGCGGATAAGGCGATCCGCAATGCATTGAATACGACCTCCATCGCGGTGCTGTCGGCGAACGCCGACAACGCCGCGATGATTGATACCCACTTCTCGGACCGCGTCAAGACCTGGGGTATCACGGACCAGAAGTCGTCCGGCCGCTGCTGGCTGTTCACGGGGCTGAATGTCCTGCGCGCCGCGGCGTCGGAGGCCCACGACCTCGGCGATTTCCGCTTCTCGCAGAACTACAACTTCTTCTACGACCAGCTCGAGAAGGCGAACCTCTTCCTGCAGGCGGTGATCGACACGCGCGACAAGTCCTTCGACGACCGCGAGGTGGACTGGCTGTTCTCGAACCCGATCAGCGACGGCGGCACTTTTACGGGCGTCGCGAACCTCGTGATGAAGTACGGCGTCGTGCCGGCGGACGTGATGACGGAGAGCCTCTCGGCGAACAATACGTCCGCGATGGCGACGCAGCTGAAGACCCTGCTGCGCCGTGACGGCCTGAAACTGCGCGAGACGCCCGCAGGGGTGAAGGCAAAAGACCTGCCGGCGTACCTGGAGAAGCAGAAGACGGAGATGCTGAAGGACGTGTACCACGTGCTCGCGCTCTGCCTCGGCGTGCCGCCGACTTCCTTCGAGTGGAAGGGGAAGACCTACACGCCGCAGTCCTTCTACAGGGAGCTGCTGGGCTACGACCTGGAGAACAATTACGTGATGGTGATGAACGACCCCTGCCGCGAATACGGCAAGGTCTACGAAATCCAGTACGACAGGCACCTGTACGACGGCCAGAACTGGGTATACGTCAATCTCCCGATCGAGCGGATCAAGGAGATGGCGATCGCCTCGATCAAGGCGAACAAGGCGATGTACTTCTCCTGCGACGTCGCGAAGTTCCTCGACCGCACGCGGGGCGTCGCGGACCTGAACAACTTCGACTACGAGTCGCTGCTCGGCGTGGACCTGTCGATGGACAAGCGCCAGCGCGTGATGACCCACGCGAGCGGCTCCTCCCACGCGATGACCCTCATCGCGGTGGACCTGAAGGACGGCGTGCCGCAGAAGTGGATGGTCGAAAACAGCTGGGGCGCCGCCTCCGGCTACCAGGGCAACATCATCATGACGGACGAGTGGTTCAACGAGTATATGTTCCGGCTCGTCTTCGAGAAGCAGTTCGTGCCTGCCGACGTGATGAAGATGCTGGAGCAGAAGCCGGTCATGCTCCCGGCATGGGACCCGATGTTCTCCCAGGATGAATAGTCAGCATATGCGTACCAGGAGTTTTCTTGCAGCAGGGGCCCTTTCCCTGCTGCTTCTGTGCCCGGCGTGCCAGTCCGGGAAAAAGACGGAAGAGACCGGCGGACCTTCGTTCGCCGAGGCGATTGCCGGCCCGGCGGAGTCGATTGACGTGACCCGACGCCCGGCGCCGGAAGCGCGGCTTTTTACCGCCCCTGCGATCGAGGCCAGGATCCGGGAAGTCAAGCAGCTTCTCGCAGATGCGCCCTATCTGGCCTGGATGTTCGAGAACTGCTTCCCGAACACGCTCGACACGACGGTCCATTACAGTGTTGACGAGAATGGTGACGACGATACCTTTGTCTATACCGGCGACATCCACGCGATGTGGCTCCGGGATTCCGGCGCGCAGGTCTGGCCCTACGTCCAGTTCGCGAACCAGGATGAAGCGGTGCGCAAGATGGTGCGGGGCACGATCCTGCGGCAGCTCAAGCTCATCTGCATCGATCCGTACGCCAACGCGTTCAACGCCGGCCCGACCGGCAGCGAATGGGAGCGGGACCTGACGGAAATGAACCCTTACCTCCACGAGCGCAAATACGAGATCGACTCGCTCTGCTACCCGATCCGCCTGGCGTACGAGTACTGGCGTGTGACGGGGGACAGCAGCATTTTCGGCGACGTCTGGCTCGAGGCGGTCGGCAAGATCCTGCAGACCTTCCGCGAGCAGCAGCGCAAGGACGGCCACGGCCCGTACCACTTCCAGCGCCGCACCGCCGCGCAGTACGACACGATGGCCAACAGCGGCTACGGCAATCCCGCGAAGCCTTGCGGCCTGATCTGCTCGGCTTTCCGGCCCAGCGACGATGCCACGCTGTTCCTTTATCTGATTCCGTCCAACTTCTTCGCTGTCACATCGCTGCGCAAGGCTTCCGACATCTTGACGCGCGTGAACGCCAACGAAAAGCTGGCAGGGGAGTGCACGGTCCTGGCCGACGAAGTGGATGCGGCCCTGAAGGAGTATGCCATCTACCGGCATCCGAAATACGGTCCCGTCTATGCCTACGAGGTGGACGGCTTCGGCAACCAGCTGCTGATGGACGACGCCAACGTGCCGAGCCTGCTGGCGATGGCGTATCTGGGCGACGTCCCGGCGGACGATCCGGTCTACCGGAACACCCGCCGCCTGGTCTGGAGCGAGGACAATCCGTATTTCTTCCGCGGCAAGGCGGGCGAGGGCATCGGCGGCCCCCACGTGGGCTTCGATATGGTCTGGCCGATGTCCATTATGATGCGCGCCTTCACGAGCCAGGACGATGCGGAGATCTTGGATTGTCTCCAGATGCTCGTGGATACCGACGCCGGAACCGGCTTCATCCACGAGTCCTTCCACAAGGACGACGCGACCCGCTACACCCGCAGCTGGTTCGCCTGGCAGAACACCCTCTTCGGCGAGCTCATCCTGAAGCTCATCGACGACGGCCGCCTGCCCCTGCTCCTGCAGGTTCAGAAGCATTGAGAATGAAGAAACCGCCTGTCTTCGTGGCGCTGCTTGCAGCCGTTGCGTCAGAGAAAGATCACTTCGCGGGCGTGGTACTTATTCCGTCGGTTGTTTCTGGCCGGTGAAGACGAGGACCATCAGCGGGAGGGCGAGGATGGCCATCGTCGCGCTGACGGGGAGGTACACGCCGAAGCTGGCATAATTCACCACGAGCCAGGTGATCAGCAGCAGGCCGATGCCCATCGCGCTGGAAATCAGGTAGTGGTAGCGGATGTCGGTCTTGGCGCAGAGGATGCGGCTGAGGTTCGGGACGCCGAGGGAGATGAAGCCGATGGGGCCGCAGATGCTGACGGCGGAGGTCACGAGGAACATAATCAGCAGCAGGCTGACCGCCTTTTTCCAGTTCGGGAGTTCGATCTCGCCGCGGAAGTGGCGGGTCAGCTCGCGGCTGGTCCAGAGCGCCGCGCCGAAGCCGACGGCGAAGAGCACCAGCGAGAAGACGATGTCCCCGCTCGTGACTTCTTCCAGGCGGAAATTGGCCGCACCCCAGAGGTAATACTTCTTCAGCAGGTCGCCGTTCGGGGCGTTGGTCACCACGATGGTGCCCAGCGAGCCGATGAAGGTGCCGAAGAGGATGCCGAAGGTGATGAGCTTCTGGGTGTTGACGCGCAGGGTCACGAAGAAGCAGATCAGCGTGCAGACCAGCGTGCAGATGAACGAGCCGACGGTCAGCGAGCACCAGCCGCTCATCGTGGCGGCCGCGGCGCCGAGGCAGGCGGCGCTGCCCAGCCCGAGCGAGTACACGTCGCCGAGCTGGTTGCGCCAGAGATACTGCATCTGGATGCCGCCCACGGGGAGCGCAATCCCGGATAAAACTACATATAAAAGACTCAGGAACATATGCTTAGAAGTTTACGCGAAGGCCCGCCAGGAAGTGGAATCCGGGCATCGGGTAACCGGCTACGACCTCGTACTGGCTGTCCAGGATGTTCTTCAGGTCCAGCATCAGGGTGAAGCGGCTGATCTCCTTGGAGAGGGAGAAATCCAGCAGCCGGTAGGCGTCCATCTGCGTGCCGTAGGAGTCCTCGCGGACACCGCGGTGGAGGAGGGTCGCGGCGGCGCGCCAGCCGGTGGCCGACAGGTCGGCCGTCAGGCTGCCGGAGTGGCGGGGCTGGTACGGGATGGCCGTACCGGCCTGCCAGGTCCAGGCGGCGGCGAGGCCCCAGGTCGCGGAGCCGGCGGTGCGGCGCACGGAGGCCCGGCTGTCGACGCCCTTGACCGTCGCGGCGCCGAGGTTGAACATGCTCCAGATCCACGGATCCGCCGTCGGCGCGCTGATGATCTTGTTCTTCAGGTCATTGTAGAAGCCGTCCACGCCGGCGTCGAACTGCCAGGCATCGGTCCTGCGGGTCCAGGCCAGTTCCAGGCCGGACATCCAGGCATCTTCCGGAAGCAGGTCCGTATTTCCCATTCCCGCATAATAGAGGTCGTTGAACATCGGGACGCGGTAGGCGCGGCGCAGGGTGCCTACGAGGGTGAAGCCGGCGGGAAGCGCATAGGAAAGGCCTACCGACGGCGACAGGACGTGGCGGTTGACGCCGCCCTTGTCCCAGATGCCCTGCCAGAGGGCGGCGAGATCGGCGCGGAAGCGGCCGGGCGTCCAGGAAAGGAGCGCCTTGCTGTCCAGGGCGGTGCGGCTGGCGGTCGGGGTGTTGTAGGCGTCGGTCTTCAGGTGGTCGAACTGGAGGTTGTCCTCCAGGACGAGGCGGAGGGTCTCGGAAAGGGTGAAGCCGTGTTCCATGTTGAAGAGGGCTTCCCGCTGGAGGTAGTCGTTCTCGTATACGTACCCGGCGGAGTCGCCGTAGTAGTGAAGGTGGTCCGAGGCGCCCTTGGCGCTGATGGAAAGGTCATAGAGCGGGCTGAAACGGTGGCTCCAGGAGCCCTGGAGGAAGTAGTTGCCGTCGGTCTGGCGGTCCAGCGGGGCCGGCCAGGAAATGGAGCCGGGGCAGCCGCGGACGGAGCTGTTGGCGTAGGCCTTGATGTTCCACTCGCGCCCGAAGAGGTCGATGCCGCCGCGGTATTCAATGATGTCATTGTTGTCGCGGTAATTGCCCTGGCTCAGGACGCCGGCGCCGTTGACGCTCAGGGCGAGGCCGTCGCCGAGGCGGAAGTCCAGGCGGCCCGAAGGTACCCAGGTATCATAAGTACCGCCGCCCAGGCGGACGAAGCCGCCGAAGTTCCGGCCGTCCGCGAAGGCGGGCCGCGCCGTGCGGATATTGATTTTCGAATTGACGTAATCGACGGTCACGGCGCCGGCGGAAGTCAGGTCCAGCATGCCGAGGTCCACCTGGCCGCTCTGGACATTGCCGACGCGCACGCCGTCGACGAGGACGGCGGTGTGGGTGGCGCCCATACCACGGAGGCTGATGTTCTTCAGCCCGGCGATGCCGCCGTAGTCATTGATCTGGATGCCCGGGATGCGGGAAAGGATTTCCGGAAGGGACTCCGGGGACGCGGTCGGAGCGACCGCAAGCGTATCGACGCGCGATACGACGGTGCCGCGCTCGGCCGTGACGGTCGCTGTGGCAAGGGTGTCCGGCATCGCGGCGGCAAAGAGCAGCGATGCGGCGGTAAGGATGGATGGAAAGAACATGTGACGCAACTTTTCAGCGCCTGACCCCGGGCGCCTGGGTTGAACTTATCACGGCAGGTCTTCTGGCTTACCCCTTCCGCGGCGCCTTCCCACCCGAAGGCAGTGGCTTTCTTAGCCGCGAAAACGTACGGGGAACACAGCTGCGGGCACAGTCCGGGATTTCCGCCCGGTTCCCTTGCTCCGTGATACCGTCACAAAGATAGGAAAAAATTACGGACGGGTGAACGTACGGGGGTTGACTCCCGAAACCGGCGTGAGCGTCATCACTTCGCCACCGTCGTAAGACAGGGTATATTCTTCGTCCTGGAATTTGAAGCGCTTGCTGCTGTCGTCAATCGTGAAGGCGAACATATTGTCAACGATCATCCGGCCGGGGTCGTGCGCATCCGGACAGAAATGGAGCACCGTGCCGCCCGGATAGAATCCGTAGACGGAGTCTTCCTGTTCCATCCAGTTGCCGAAGAACACGCTCTCATCCTCCGAACGCAGGGTCATTACGGCGGTCCTGCCGTCGAAGAGGGTCAGGGCCGCGTCGATGAACTTGTAGCTGTAGGCTTCGCGGGCCGTCTTTCCGTTCTCTTCGAAATAGAAGACCAGCTGGTCGTCCTCGAACGCGTACTTGCCCTTCTGGTTTTCGTATTCGCTGTTGTACGTATAGAAATTGTCCTTGTCCGTGAAGGTGATGTTGAAATACGGGATCGGGGAGGAGGAAACCCGCCAGGTGCCGACCATGTCTTCCTTGGAGAGGGTGATGATGAATTCAGGATCCGTGGTGTGGAAGCAGGCCGTAAAAACAAAGGCGGAAAGCAGCGTCAGACCTGCCAGGAATATCATTTTTTTCATATGCATAGTCATTTTTCAACGGAGTCTGTTTTGCTGCAAAATGCATGCAAAAACGGGGAATCCACGATTTTATCGAAATATTTTGGCGTATTGCGTTTTTTTTCTACCTTTGCAGTCCCGAAAGGGAAATGGTGTTGTAGCTCAGGTGGTAGAGCAATGGACTGAAAATCCATGTGTCGCCGGTTCGACTCCTGCCAACACCACGGACGCAGAACGCTTGTTCTGCGTTTTTTTCGTATCTTCGGGGGAGCAATGAGCATCGACCGTCACGCCGGCAACCTCCGCAAGCCGACCGTCCACCACGCGGAATCCATGTACGGAACCATTCTGGAATGGGGCCTGATTCCCTTTTTCGAGAATCTGATCCCGGGCTACTCCATCGAGGAACTGACGCCGCCGCGCTACTGGTTCGACGGCGAGGAGGACGGCCTCGGCCCCTGGGACTGGAAGATCGACTGCGTGGAGAGCGGCGACATCGCCTATGGCAAATTCCTCCTGGGCGGGAAGGCAGCGTTCGCGACGCTGCCCTGGTACCGCGAGCTGCGCAACTACCGCCAGTCCCTGCCGAAGTATCAGCCCGACGCCGTCCAGCAGCAGGTGCTGGATTACGTGGACGCCCACGGCGCCGTCACCATCCGCGAAGTGCGGGAGCTGCTGGGCATCAAGAAAAGTGCGGCGGACGCGCTCATCGCCCGGCTGCAGATGCAGTGCCGGCTCGTGACCGGCAACCTGCAGCGCGTCTACCGCGGGCAGGACCTCCACTACAGCGGCTGGCAGATCGCCTCCTTCTGCCGCCCGGAAGACCTCTTCGAAGCGCCAGACTTCCAGGCCTTCCTCGGCTTCCCCGGCGCCGCCGCGCCCCACCCGCTGACGCCGGACTGCAGCCCGGCGGAGTCCCTGGAGCGCCTCTGTGCCCACGTCACCGCCCTGACCGGCGAGCGCGACCGCGCCCGCCTCCTCCGCCTCCTCGGCTAGCGCCCCAATGATCCGACCTGCCGGTTTCGGCTACGAAAAAGCTTAAAACGCGGCCGGAGGCGCTAGGAGACACGGAACTTGTGTTCGACGAGGGTGACGAGGTCGAGGAGGGCGGCGTCGGAGCGGGCGCCGAGGCTCATAATGACGAGGACGCCCTTCTTGATCTCGACGCAGAGGACGCGCATCGGCATCTCGTCCTCGCAGTAGGCGTCGAAACCGTAGGCCTTGCGCCCGTTGAAGGTCCACTGGACGATCGGGTCTTCGTCATCGTCGTCGTCCGTCCAACCGACCATATCGGCATAATTCGCGAGGGCTTCGTCCTCTGCGCTGGTGTCCGGCGGCATCTGGCCGACGTAGATGTCGATGAATGCGTTGTCACGCTGCGTGCGGGCGTCCGCGAGGCGGGCGTCCAGGTGCGTGACCTCGGCGCCGTCGAATTCCAGATAGCTTTCCTGGATGCAGGTCCAGCCTTCCGGGAGGGGGAGTGAGATGTTGTATGCCATACCACAAAACTACGCAATTATTCCGGGTCTGCCAAAATGACATACAAAAAAGGGCGGGAACGCAATTTGAATCCTTCTTTTGCCGGAAAACAAACGAAAAACGACATATATCATGGCAAACGGAAAAATCGGCGTCACCACGGAAAACATCTTTCCGGTGATCAAGCAATTCCTCTATTCGGACCACGAAATCTTCCTCCGCGAGCTCGTCGCCAATGCGGTCGACGCGACCCGGAAGCTGCAGGCGCTGGCCCTCAGCGGTGATTTCAAGGGCGAATTCGGTGAGCCCAAGGTCCGCATCGAACTGGACGAGAAGAAGAAAATCCTCAAGGTCATCGACGAAGGCATCGGTATGACCGCCGAGGAGGTTGACAGGTACATCAACCAGATCGCCTTCTCCTCCGCCGGCGAATTCCTCGAGAAATACAAGGACCAGGCGGGCAGCATCATCGGCCACTTCGGCCTGGGCTTCTACTCCGCCTTCATGGTGGCCTCGAAGGTGACCATCCATACCCTGAGCTGGCAGGAGGGCGCCGAGGGCGTCTGGTGGAGTTGCGAGGGCAACCCCGACTACAAGATGCAGAAGAAGGAAAAGGCCGAACGCGGCACCGTGGTGACCCTCCACCTCGACGACGACGCGGCGGAGTTCGCCGAAAAGGGCCGCATCCGCCAGCTCCTCGACAAATACTGCAAGTTCATGCCCGTCCCCGTGGTCTTCGGCAAGAAGCAGGAATGGAAGGACGGCAAGTATGTCGATACCGACGAGGACGACGTCGTCAACAATATCGAGCCCATCTGGACCAAGGCCCCCTCGGAGCTGACCGACGAGGATTACCGGAAGTTCTACAAGGCCCTCTACCCGATGGAGGAGGACCCGATGTTCCATATCCACCTGAACGTGGATTACCCGTTCACGCTGACCGGCGTCCTGTATTTCCCGAAGCTGAAGGAGCGGATGGCCATCGACCGCCATAAGATCCAGCTCTACTGCAACCAGATGTTCGTGACCGACCACGTGGACGACATCGTCCCGGACTTCCTGACCCTGCTCCACGGCGTCATCGACTCCCCGGACATCCCGCTGAACGTCAGCCGCAGCTACCTCCAGAGCGACGCCAACGTAAAGAAAATCAGCACCTACATCACCAAGAAAGTCGCCGACCGCCTCGAGGAGATCTTCAAGGAGCAGCGTCCCCAGCTCGAGGAGAAATGGGACAACCTCAAGCTCTTCATCGAGTACGGCATGCTGACCGATGAGAAGTTCTGCGAGCGCGGAATGAAATTCGCCCTCCTGAAAAACACCGACGGCAAGTATTTTAGCATCGACGAATACAAGGCGGCCATCGAAGGCTTCCAGAAGGACAAGGACAAGCAGCTCGTTTTCCTCTACACCACGGACACGCAGAAGCAGTATTCCTTCATCGAGGCTGCGAAGAACAAGGGCTACGACGTCCTGCTGCTCGACTGCGAGGTCGATCCGCATTTCGTGAACCTCCTCGAATCAAAGATTGGCGAGTGCCGCTTCGCGCGTGTCGATTCCGACAGCATCGAGAACCTCATCCCGCAGGAAGACCTCAAGAAGCCGGAGCTCAGCGAAGACGAAAAGAACGCGCTTTCCGAGCTCTTCAAGAGCGCGCTCCCCGAAGGGAAAGAGTACATCGTCGAGCCGCGCAACCTCGGCCCGGAGGCGGATCCCATCGTGATCACCCAGAGCGAGTTCATGCGCCGCTACCGCGAAATGAGCGCGCTGGGCGGCGGAATGAACTTCTACGGCACCCTGCCGGAGAGCTACAACATCATCGTGAACCTGGAGAACCCGCTCGTCGCGCGCATCCGCGAGGACGGCGACAAGGACAGCGACCTGCTCCGCCAGGTCACGGACCTCGCCCTGTTGGCGAACGGCATGCTGAACGGCAAAGCCCTGAGCGACTTTATCGCCCGCAGCAGGAAACTCTTGAAATAAAGGCTATAACGCTTCTTCCCCGACATCCGGGACGCGCTTGATCAGGGCTTCGTAGCCCGGGACGGCGCGTCCTGTCGTTTTACGCAGGTCCGCCTTCTTCTTGCTGACGGACAGGACCCGCAGGTCGGGGGTCACCGCCGCATACACCTCGTCGAAGATGACGGTGTAGTTCTCGCCGGTCCCGCGTCCCGTGAAGACATATTCATAGAAGGCGACGTCGTCCAGGCGCGCCCCGAGGGCCTTGCCGAGGGAATCCAGCCCCGCCAGGACGAGCTTGTCCTTCTGGAGGCTGTCGTAGCGCAGCTGGGCGTTCTTGGGCTTGCCGCTCCGGGCGTACTGGCCATAGAGCCGCTCGTCCTGCTGCCGGCGCATCTCAAAGGTACTGACGCGGCGCGCGAGCTCTTCCGCGAAGGTTGAGGAATCGACCTTGGCGAAGGTTTCGACGGCGACATCCCGCAGCTGCGGGTCGGATTCGAGGAGGGCGGCGACGACGGCGTCACGGACCGGGTTCGCTTCGGGGGCCTTTTTGCCTCCGCAGGAAACTGCCGCGAAGGCCACGGCAAGCAGGAGTAAGAACTTTTTCATCATTGTTTCAAATCAGCGGCGATTCCGCGGGCGGCGAGCATCGCCGTGGACCAGGCAGCCTGGAGGTTGAAACCGCCCGTGATGGCGTCCACGTCCAGCACCTCGCCCGCGAAATACAGCCCCGGGCAGCTTTTCGACGCCAGGGTCTGCAGGTCCACGTCCCGCAGCGAAACGCCGCCGCAAGTTACGAATTCTTCCTTGAATTTGCTTTTTCCGCAGATGGAATAACTGTCGCGCTGCAGGACTTCCGTGAGCCGGGCCAGCATCCGGGGCCCGGCCTCGGCGCAGCGCGTCTCCGCCTTGATTCCGCATTTCTGCAGCAGGTGGAGCCACAGGCGCGCGGTCAGCGCCTCCGGACGGACCGAAGACAGCTGCTTGCGGGGATTCGCGGCGAGGAGCGCTTCCAGCTCCCCGCGGACCTGCGCGTCGCCCGCCTCGCCGAGCCAGCCGACCAGCAGCTGCGCGCGGTAGCCCTGCTCCGCCAGGTACCGCGCCCCGTAGGAGGAAAGCTTCAGGATGGCGGGGCCGCTCATTCCCCAGTCGGTCACGAGCAGCGGCCCGGAGGCACGGAATTTCGTGCCTGCAAGGGCCGCGGTGGCATTTTCCACCACCGTGCCTGCCAGCGCGCGGACGGGGTCGTCTCCGAGGTTGAAAGTAAAGAGGGAGGGGACCGTGGGTTCCAGCGCGACCCCGCTGCCTTCGAGGAGCTGCAGGGCGCCGCCGCCCGTGGTGACCACAAGCGCATCGGCATCCACCTCGCGGATGTTGCCTATCCTGCGGTTGCAGCTGACGCGCACGCCGAGCGTCTCCATCAGGCGCAGCAGGGTATGGACAATCTCCATCGCATCCTGCGAGCGGGGGAATACACATCCGTCGGGCTGCGTCACGAGCCTCACCCCCTCGCGCTCGAACCAGGCCCGGGTATCTTCAGCGCTGAAGGCCCCCAGGGCGCGTTTCATCAGCTGCCACCCGCGGGGGTAGGCCTCCTGCAGCCGGGAGATGCCTTCGAAGGAATTGGTCAGGTTGCAGCGGCCCCCGCCGGTCACGGCGACCTTGCGCAGCGGACGCGGCCCGGCCTCATACACCTCCACCGCGCAGTCCGGCAGCAGCCTGCGCAACGCGATCGCGCAGAAACATCCGGCGGCGCCGGCCCCTATGACGGCAACTTTCATCCCTTAAAAATATCAACTTTTTTTAGCATTTGCAGAATAATGCGGTAAATTTGCCCCATGCTACAGATTTTCTGCAAAAACACCGGAACTGCGATGAATTTCCCGGAAGGGACCTCCCTGCAGGAGATGCTTCCTTCCTTCGGATTCGAGAAGCCGTATCCGATCGTTTCCGCCCGGGTCAACAACGTCTCCCAGGGCCTCAAGTTCAAGGCGTACAACAACAAGGAGGTCGAGTTCCTCGACGTGCGCGACGCCAGCGGGATGCGGGTCTATACCCGTTCGCTGTTCTTCCTGCTCTGCAAGTCCGCCTACGACGTGTTCCCCGGCTGCAAGATCTTCATCGAACACCAGATCTCGAACGGCTACTACTGCGTCGTCCGCCGGCGCGAAGGCGCCCTGAAGGACGCCGACATCGACGCCCTGAAGGCGCGGATGCAGGAAATCGTCGCGAAGGATATGCCCTTCCACCGCTTCGAGGTCCAGGTCGACGAAGCCACGAAGCTCTTCCGGGAGCGCGGCCAGGAGGACAAGGTCAAGCTCCTCGAGACCTCCGGCCAGGTCTATATGGACTATTACACGCTGGGCGGGACGCCGGACTATTACTACGGCCGCCTCGTCCCCTCCGCCGGTTTCCTGACCGTCTGGGACCTCCGCCGCTTCCACGACGGGCTCCTGCTGCAGGTCCCGGACCGGCACCAGCCGGACCGCGTGGCCCCGTACGTGGACCAGCCGAAGACCTTCGGGATGTATGCGGAAAACCTGAAGTGGAACCTCATCATGGGCCTGAACAACGTGGGCGACCTGAACCACTCGTCCCTGGAACGCGGTACCGAACTGATCCAGGTGGCGGAGGCCCTCCAGGACAAGAAAATCGTACAGATCGCCGAGGAGATCGACAAGCGTTTCCGCGAGCAGAAAGTGCGCCTGGTCCTGATTACGGGCCCTTCCAGCAGCGGCAAGACGACCTTCTGCAAGCGCCTGAGCGTCCAGCTCAAGGCCTGCGGCCTGCGCCCGCTGTCCTTCTCGACCGACGACTATTTCGTGAACCGGGTCGATACCCCGAAGTTCCCGGACGGCCGGTATGATTTCGACAACTTCGACACCGTGGACCACGACGCGCTCCAGCGCGACGTCCTGCGCCTGCTCGCCGGCGAGGAAGTGGAGGTCCCGGAATTCAATTTCGTGACCGGCATCCGCGAGTACAACGGCAAGAAACTGCGGCTCGGCCGCGGTTCCGTCCTGCTCGTCGAGGGTATCCACGCCCTGAATCCGCGCCTGACGGACCAGGTCCCGGAGGAAGCCAAGTTCCGCGTCTTCATCTCCACGATGACCAGCATCTCCCTGGACCACCACAACTCCATCCCGACCAGCGACAACCGCCTCCTGCGCCGCATCATCCGCGACTACAACAACGGCTCCTTCACGGCCCGCGAGACGATCAGCCAGTGGCCTTCGGTCTGCGATTCGGAGGAGAAATGGATCTACCCGTACCAGGAGAACGCCGATATGATGTTCAACTCGGCCTACCTGGTCGAATTCGCCGTCCTGCGCAACCACGCGGAGCCCATCCTTGCGAGCATCCCGAAGAACGCGCCGGAATACGCGGAGGCCCACCGCCTGCTGAAGTTCATCCATTATTTCATCCCCGTCCCCGACAACGAGATTCCATCCACCTCGCTCCTGCGTGCCTTCATCGGCGGCAGCAGCTTTTAAGCAATCAACCGACCATGAAAAAACTAGCCATAATCTGCATCGCCCTGCTCTTCGCAGCGGGTGCCAGCCTCCGGGCCCAGGACGAAATCACCCTTTCCGTCATTCCCCGCCTGGACGGCAACCTTTACTCCTATCCCGGCGACGGGAGCGAATTCACCCTCGGCGCGTCGGCCCTCTACACGCTGTTCGACGGCAACCTCGGGGATTTCTCCTGGTCCGTCAGCAACCACTGGCTCTCGACCGACCCGGCTTCGCTTTACCGCGATATGACCCTGACCACGACCTATACCTTCCTGGACTGGGCCTATCTGGCCTACGAAATCGGGGATTTCACCTTCACGCTCGGCAAGCAGGCCATCGCCCTCGGCGGTTTCGAGTACGACAAGTATGATTTCGAGATCTTCGACCCGCTGGCTTCGCGCTACTGGAACGACGCCTCCGCCTACCAGTGGGGCGGTATGCTCAGCTGGGCGCCGTCGGAGAACCACAGTTTCGACCTCCAGCTCGTCTCCTCGCCGGCCTTTTACCTGCCGGAGCTGCGCCAGGACGAGTCGCTCGTCTTCCCGACGGCGGCTTTCGAGCAGAAATACTTCGAGGGAGGGGATTACGGCCTGTTCCTGCGCTGGTACGGCACGATGGGCGATTTCTCGACCATCTGGTCCGTCAACAACGCGACCTACCACAATATCCTGGGCCGCGGCAACTACGTGGATGTCGTGCTTGGCAACAAGTACGAGGCCGGCAACTGGAACTTCGTGCTGGATTATTACTACCGCTGGGGAATGAACTACCAGGCGATGCTGTCCGCGGAGGACCGCCTCTCGGACCATTTCGCGCTGAAGTGGAAAGTCGGTTTCATCGACGGCGCGCGCACGGACCGTTCCTACAACTTCGGTACGGTGCTGCAGTATTATCCGTTGGCCGACAGCGACAACCTGCGGATCCACGCGCTCTGCTCCTACGGCGATTTCTACGGGGAGGCGCTGACCGTGAGCCTCGGCGTGACCTGGCGTTTCGACTGGACGCTGCTGTCGCGCTAGTCCGCTTCCCGGATCATCGATATGAACCTGGCGACCCCCGTGGTCGCCTTTTCCTTGATGTGGACGACGCGGTTGTTGCCGTCCGTGGGCACGTCGGCGGGATCGACGACGTAGATCCTGCACTTCGGGTCAGCGTAGTACATCAGGCTCGCGGCGGGGTAGACCTGCATCGAGGTGCCGACGATGAGGAGGATGTCGGCGGCGGAGACTTCGCGCACCGCGGGCTCGAATTCCGGCACCGATTCCCCGAACCAGACGATGTGGGGGCGCAGCTGGGCTCCGTTTTCCCTGTCGCCGAAGTGGATTTCGCCGTAGCCGATGTCGCGTACGCCCTTGGCGCTGTTGGACGGGCGGACCTTGGTAAGCTCGCCGTGGAGGTGGATGATGTGGCTGCTGCCGGCGCGCTCGTGGAGGTCGTCGACGTTCTGGGTCACGACGACGACGTCGTAGTCCTTTTCCAGCGCCGCGATGTCGAGGTGGGCCTGGTTGGGCTTGATGTCCGCGAGTTTGGCGCGCAGCCGGTTGTAGAAGTCGATGACGAGGCGGGGATTGCGGTACCAGCCTTCGATCGAGGCCACGTCCTCGACGGGATAGTTGTCCCAGAGGCCGTCGTTGCCCCGGAAAGTGGCCAGGCCGCTTTCCGCGCTGATTCCCGAACCGGAAAGAACTACGATTTTCTTCATGGCAGGCAGGATTGGTTTCCCGAAAGATAGCCAGAATTTTCGTATATTGCACCCGATTCCGACTTTTTGACAATGACAGAAGAACGGCACAAACTGACTTGCGAGATGGTGGACGTCCACAACCGTCTCCGTCCGTATTCCTTTATGGGCCTGGCGCAGGAGATCGGCAACGAAGACGCGCTCCTGTACGGCCTCGGCTATTTCGACCTTTTGAAGAAAAACCTCGTCTGGGTGCTTTCCCGGATGCATTTTGTCATCCGGCGGCCGGCGCTGTGGCGCCAGGAGGTGCTCCTGAAGACCAATTCCCGCGGCGTCGTCGGCCCTTTCTTCGTGCGTGACTATATCCTTTCGGACCCTGCCGATCCGGCTGCGGAGCCGTTCGTGCAGGCGACCTCCTCCTGGGTCCTGCTGGATTACAAGGAGCGGAAACTGGTCCGGAACGACGTGCTGGGGGATACCGCGCTGGCGCGGCCCGGCGGCCTGGAAGGGGCGCTGGAGGAGGCCAGCCCGCGGGTCGCGTTCCCGCGCAAGGCCGAGCGGACCCGGGTCGGCACGCGCCGCGTCCTGTATTCCGACATCGACCACAACGGCCACACCAACAACGCGACCTACATCCTCTGGGCGATGGACTGCCTGCCGCAGGAAGTCACCCTGGAAGACTGGTGCAAGGAAGTCTCGATCAACTTCTCGCGCGAGAGCCGCGCGGGCGAAGAGGTGGACTTATACCTCGTCGAGACCGCCGACGCCGAAACCGGCGCGCGCATCTTCTGGGTCGAAGGCGTGTCGGGGGAGGCCGTCATCTTCTCCGCCCGCCTCGTATTCTGAGACAAACCATACAATAACACAGCCATATGAGAAAACGCATCCTCGCCCTCGCCGCCTTTGTCGCGGCAGCGCTCTGCGCCCACGCGCAGCAGGCCCTCGGCCCCGGAACGGGCCTCGTCTCCCCGGAAATCAATCCGGACCACAGCGTGACCTTCCGCTACGTCAACCGCAAGGCCATCACCGTCAAGGTGACCGGCGACTTCCTGGAGAACCAGCGCGTCCCTGCCGAAATGGTCGAGAAGGACGGCGTCTGGACCTACACGACCGCCCCGCTGGAAGGGGAGCTCTACTCCTATTCCTTCATCGTGAACGGCGAGCGCACGTTCGACCCCTCCAACATCTACCGCAACCGCGACGTCGCGACCTGGACCAACATCTTCACCCTCAGCGCCGAACCCGGCGACAAGGGCTGGTACTACGAGACCCACGACACGCCCCACGGCACGGTCTCGAAAGTCTGGTACCAGAGCCCGACCCTGAAGACCTACCGCCGGATGAGCGTCTATACCCCCGCGGGCTACGAGGAAGGCAAGGGCAAATACCCGGTCCTGTACCTCCTCCACGGCTCCGGCGGCGATGAGGACGCCTGGCTCGACCTCGGCCGCACCGCCCAGATCCTCGACAACCTCATCGCGGAAGGCAAGGCCAAGCCGATGATCGTCGTGATGCCGAACGGCGTCTATTACAACCAGGCGGCGCCGGGCGCGGACAAGAATATGTTCCAGCCCACGATGCAGAACAGCCGCTCCGACTCGACCGTCGAGATCGAGCAGAGCTTCCCGGACATCATCAAATATGTGGAGAGCCACTACCGCGTCGCCAAGGGCCAGTACAACCGCGCCATCGCGGGCCTGTCCATGGGCGGCCGCCAGTCCTCCGCCGTCTCCCGCGCCCACCCGGGCACTTTCGGCTATGTCGGCATGTTCTCCGGCGTGGTACTCGCGAACGGGGACGATGACCCGGCCCTCAAGGCCCAGTTCGACACGAAGCCGAAACTGTACTGGATCGGCGTAGGAAAAGATGACGGAGTCAAGCGTAACTCCGTCATCCTCAGGGATTATTGTCTGGAAAAGGGCTATCCGGTCGAGTACTACGAATCCGACGGCGGCCACATCTGGCGCAACTGGCGCGTGTACCTGACGATCTTCGCCCAGAAGATTTTCAGGTAGCGCTGGAATCCCGGACCTTGCGGCGACGTTTCTTGTCGCTCCACAGGCCATAGACTTCACTGCAATTGCCGGCCGTGACGAAGGCGTGCATGTCGTTGTCCGACATGAACTTCATCAGGTCGGCAAATTCAGTTTGCGTCAGCAGGGCCTGGATCTCGATGCTGCTCTCCCCGGTGAAACCGCCCTTGACGTCGTACAGGCTGCAGCCGCGCCCCAGGTCGTTGATGATGAAGCTGCGCAGGCGCTCGTGGTCCTTCGAGATGATGCAGACGCGCTTGCGCCGGTTGAGGCTGGCCGTGAAGAAGTCGACCATCAGGCCGTTGATGTAGGTGCCGATGAGGCCGAGGACGACGAGGCGGAACGGGTTGATCAGGAAGGCCGTGCAGCAGATGCAGGCGCCGGCTACCGCGACGGAGGTCCCGATGTCGGCGTGGGTGTACTTGTTCACGATCTTCGCCAGGATGTCCAGGCCGCCGGTCGAGGCGTTGATGCGGAAGAGGATGGCCTGGGCGATGCTGAGGATCAGGACGAAGCAGATCAGGTCCAGCCAGGGGTCGCCCATCATCGAGCCGCCCTGGAAGGCCTGGTCGTTGGGCAGGATCCAGGCGCAGAGGTCCATCAGCGGCGAAACGATCAGCGCCGTGTAGACGGTCTTCAGGCCGAATTCCTTGCCGATCAGGAAGTAGGCGAGGATCAGCAGGATGGCGTTGATGATGAGCATGATCGTCGAGACCTTGACCGCGCCGCCCAGGAGGGTGCTGATGACGATTGAAAGGCCCGAGATGCTGCCGATGATCAGTTTGCTCGGGACGAGGATGTAATAGACGCCGATGGCGGCCACGAGCATCGCCAAGGTCATCAGCGCCAGCTCTTTCCAGAATTTCCAGGTCTTGAGCGGCGCAAGCAGTTTTGCAAAGTCCATCGCAGGCGTTTATTTGGTGCCGAAAATGCGGTCTCCGGCGTCTCCGAGGCCCGGAACGATGTAGGCGTCGGAATTGAGCTTCTCATCCACGGCGGCGACATAGATGTCGACGTCCGGATGGTCGCTCTGGACTTTTTTGATGCCTTCCGGCGCGGCCACCAGGCACATCAGGCGGATGTTGGTGCAGCGGCTCTTCTCCTTGAGCATCGTGATGGCGTCGGAGGCGCTGCCGCCGGTCGCGAGCATCGGGTCCGTGACGATGACCATCCGCTGCTGGATGTCATCCGGCAGTTTGCAGTAGTAGAAGACGGGCTTGTGGGTCACCTCGTTGCGGTAAAGGCCGATGTGGCCGACCTTGGCGACGGGCAGGAGCTCCAGCAGACCGTCCACCATGCCGAGGCCGGCGCGGAGGATGGGCACGATGGCGAGCTTCTTTCCGGAAATGGCGTGGGCGACGGTCTTGCAGATCGGGGTCTCGATCTCCACTTCCTCCAGCGGGAGGTCCCGCGTGATCTCGTATCCCATCAGCAGGGAGATTTCCTTCAACAGTTCCCGGAAGTCCTTGGAGCCGGTCTCCTTTTCTCTCATCTTGGTCAGTTTGTGCTGGACCATCGGATGATCAATCACATGCAGTTTGCTCATTTCGGTTATGGTTTTTAAGTGTTGTTCTTGCCGAATACGGTGATGTGGAAGCCTTCGTCGCGCAGGGGGGCGACCATCGCCTCGATCTGGGCGGTCGTGAAGGGCCGGAGGCCTTCCGCCGGGGCAGGACGGTCGAGGGTGTAGGCCATGATCGCGCGGGGACGCAGTTCGCGGACCAGGGCCTTCCAGCCTTCGAGGACCTCCGGGGCGGAGGAGTCGAAGCCGGGGGCGGAGAGGAACATCGTCTGGAGGATGAAATCGCCCTCGAAGCGCTTCAGGCCTTCGACGACGCGCGCGAGCCGGTACCCGCGGGCGGGGCGGTTGATGATGGCCGCGAGGGCGTCCGTCGGGGCGTCGATTTTCAGGATGGGGTTGTCCACCTTGCGGAGGGCTTCCCGGATGGCGGGCTTCCAGACGCGGGTCGCGTTGGAAAGGACGGAGACCTTCGCGCCGGGGCAGAGGCGGTCGCGCAGGGTGAGGACCGCGTCGATGATCTCGGGAAACCGGGGGTGGAGCGTCGGCTCGCCGTCGCCGGAGAAGGTGATGGAGTCGATGGAGACACCGTCGCGGCCGCATTCCAGGAGCTTGCGCCCGAGGGCGTCGCGGACCTGGTCCGGCGTGGGAAGGACCTTGTCCTCCCGGCCGTCCCGGTTCCAGCCGCACTCGCAGTAGATGCAGTCGAAATTGCAAAGCTTCCCCCGGACGGGCAGCAGGTTGATGCCCAGGGAGGATCCGAGCCGGCGGCTGCGGATCGGGCCGAAAACGGTTTCTTCACGCAACATTTCGACACAAATATACGAAGCTTGAAATTTATATTGAATAATTTTCTAATTTTGCATCCGCCAAGTGGTTTGAAATGGTAATATTTATGCTCTGACAAGGTTAAAATGAAGGGAAACGACGTCATTATCGACATCCGGCATGTCTCCAAGGCTTATTCCGGAAAGAAGGTACTGGATGATATCAATCTCCAGATCAAGAAAGGTGAATTTGTAACTTTTTTGGGCCCGTCGGGGTGCGGTAAGACGACAATGCTCAGGATCCTGGCCGGCTTCCTGGCCCCTGACGAAGGTGTGGTCCTGCTGGACGGAAAGGACATTTCCGGAACCCCGGCCCACAAACGCCCCCTCAACACCGTCTTTCAGAAGTATGCGTTGTTCCCGCATCTGGACGTGTACGACAACGTCGCGTTCGGCCTCAAACTGAAGAAAGTCCCCGAAGACAAGATCGCCCAGCGCGTGAAGAAGGTCCTCAAGCTCGTGTCGATGTCCGACTACGAGGACCGCGACGTGGACAGCCTCTCCGGCGGCCAGCAGCAGCGCATCGCGATCGCCCGCGCGATCGTGAACCAGCCCGAGGTGCTCCTCCTCGACGAGCCCCTCGCCGCGCTGGACCTCAAGATGCGCAAGGATATGCAGATCGAGCTGAAGGAAATGCACCAGAAGCTCGGCATCACCTTCATCTATGTGACCCACGACCAGGAGGAGGCCCTGACCCTCTCCGACACCATCGTCGTGATGAACGAAGGCCGGATCCAGCAGATCGGCACGCCGACGGACATCTACAACGAGCCGGTCAACGCCTTTGTCGCCGACTTCATCGGCGAGAGCAACATCCTGAAGGGCAGGATGATGCGCGACTACCGCGTCGCCTTCATCAAGCACGAGTTCGACTGCGTCGACGCCGGCTTCGGCGAGGACGTGCCGGTCGACGTCGTCGTGCGCCCGGAAGACATCTATTTCACCACGGACCCGGCCCGCTGCCAGTTCAAGGCGAAGGTCAACTCCTGCACCTTCAAGGGCGTCCACTATGAAATGTGGGTGGATACCGACACGGGCTACGAGCTGATGATCCAGGATTACGACCCGTACGAGGTCGGCAGCGAGGTGATGCTCTACATCGACCCGGACGACATCCAGGTGATGAAGAAGGAGCGCACCGAGAATACCTATCCCGCCCGCGTGGTGGAAGAGGGGAAGGTCGAGCTCCTCGGTACGAAGTTCGCCTGCAACACGGCCGGCTTTGCCGAAGGGGACGAGGTGACCGCCGCGATCCGCTTCGAGAAAGTCGAACTGCTGGACGACGTGGAAGAAGCCGACCTGGTCGGCAACGTGGTCTTCATCCTCTATATGGGCGACCATTACCACCTCACCGTCAAGATGGAGAACGGCGAGAACATCTGGGTCGACACCAACGACATCTGGGACAAGGGCGACCTTGTCGGAATCCGGCTTGCCGCCAAGAACATCCATTTGAAGAAGTAACCATGAAGTTCAAGCGCGCATCCTGGGCAAAGCCCTACGCCGTCTTCCTCGTCCTCTTCGTCGTCCTGCCGCTGGTCCTCGTGGGGGCGTATGCGCTGTACGACGGCGACGGCAACTTCACGCTGTCGAACATGGCGGCGTTCTTCACGGATCCGAAATTCTCGGATTCCTTCCTCCTGTCGCTGGAGATCGCCATCGAGAATACGCTGATCTGCATCCTGCTCGGCTATCCGGCCGCATATATCCTTGCCAACAAGGAGCTGAACCGCTCCGCGGTCACGGCGCTGCTCTTCATCCTCCCGATGTGGATCAACGCCCTGATGCGGACGATGGCGACGGCGGAAATCTTCGCCGTGCTCGGCGTCCGCTACGGCAAGGGGACCCTGCTTTTCGGTATGGCCTACGACTACCTGCCGTTCATGATCTATCCGATCTACAACGTGCTCCAGAAGATGGACCCGTCGTATGCGGAGGCGGCCCGCGACCTGGGCGCCAGCCCGTCGACGGTCTTCCGGAAGGTGACGCTCCCGCTGTCGCTGCCCGGCGTGATGAGCGGCGTGCTGATGGTCTTTATGCCGACGGTCTCGACCTTCGCGATCTCGGAGATCCTGACCAACAACAAGATCCAGCTGTTCGGCTCGGTCATCAACGAGCAGTTCAACAACCTGATGTGGAACCAGGGAGCCGCCCTGTCGTTCATGATGCTGATCATCATCGGCCTGACGACGGTCATCTTCGGCTCTGAGGAATCCGTAAACGAAGGAGGGCTCGTGTGATGAAAGCGAAGAAACTCGTTTCCCAGGCCTACCTCTGGCTGATCCTGCTCGTCCTGTATGCGCCCATCGTGTTCATCGCCATCTTCTCCTTCACGAAGGCGAAATCCCTGGGCAACTGGACCGGCTTCACCTTTGAACTCTACCGCAACCTCTTCACCGGCGCGAGCAGCGACTCCGCGGCCCTGATGTCCGCCCTGAAGACGACCCTGCTGATCGCGCTGACCGCGTCCGTCTTCTCGACGGCCCTCGGGACCCTGGCCGCCATCGGCATCCACAACATGAAGGGCCGCAGCAAGAACGTGATCCAGTTCGTGAACAACATCCCGATGCTGAACCCGGACATCATCACGGGCGTCTCGCTCTTCCTGCTCTTCGTGTTCCTGCATTTCAGCCAGGGCTACCTCACCGTGATCCTGGCCCACATCACCTTCTGTACCCCGTATGTGGTGCTGAGCGTGCTGCCGAAGCTGACGCAGATGAACCCGAACACCTACGAGGCTGCGCTGGACCTCGGGGCGACTCCGTCCCAGGCGCTCTGGAAAGTCCTGATCCCGCAGCTGCGCTCGGGAATGCTTTCCGGCTTCATCCTCGCCTTCACGATGAGCCTCGACGACTTTGCCGTGACCTTCTTCACCCGCGGCGCCGTCGGCCTCGAGACCCTGTCGACCTATATCTACGCCGATTCCCGCAAGGGCGGCCTGACTCCGGAGCTGAAGCCGATGATGACGATCATCTTCCTGGCCGTCCTCGTCGTGCTGCTGCTCCTCAACCTCAAGAATTTCCGCAAAGAAAAGAAGAAAGCCGATGTCTAGACTGCTTCGTGCCGCCTGCACGC
This sequence comes from Bacteroidales bacterium Bact_14, assembly GCA_001602865.1. Taxonomy (GTDB): domain Bacteria; phylum Bacteroidota; class Bacteroidia; order Bacteroidales; family UBA932; genus Cryptobacteroides. The sequence goes on along the minus strand of LUZF01000004.1, from coordinate 3,506 downwards.
TGGGCGCCGCCCTGCTGCTCGCTTCCTGCGCCACCGACCGCGCGCAGGTGCTCAAGATCTACAACTGGTCCGACTACATCGCCGAAGGCGTCCTCGATGATTTCAAGGAGTGGTACGAGGAACAGACGGGGGAGAAACTGAAGATCGTCTACCAGACCTTCGACGTGAACGAGGCGATGCTCTCGAAGATCGAGATGGGCCAGGAGGACTTCGACGTCGTCTGCCCGTCCGACTACATCATCGAGCGGATGCTCAACAACGACCTGCTGCTGCCCCTGGACTTCAGCGCCATCCCGCCGGAGATCGACTACATCCACGCCAACGCCTCCCCTTACATCGAGGAGATGTTCCGCACGATCAACCCGGACATCGACGCGAACGACTACGCCGTCGCCTATATGTGGGGCACGACGGGCATCCTCTACAACACGGACTATGTCAGCGACGAGGAAGCTTCTACCTGGGACATCATCCACAATCCCAAGTTCAGCGGCCGCATCCTGATCAAGGACGCGCCGCGCGACGTGTACGGCCCTGTCCTCATCTACCTGCGCCAGGACGAGCTTCAGGCGGGGGAGACGACCCTCGCGGAGCTGATGCTCGACTCCTCCGACAAGTCCATCCGGGACGTGAAGCGCTACCTGCTCGAATGCGCCCCGGGCGTCTATGGCTGGGAGGCAGATTTCGGCAAGGACCAGATGAGCAAGGAGCGCGCCTGGATCTCCCTGAACTGGAGCGGCGACGCCGTCTGGGCGATGGAAGAGGCGGCGAGCGTAGGCATCAGCCTCGACTATTGCGTCCCGCAGGAGGGCTCCACGGTCTGGTTCGACGGCTGGGTGATTCCCAAGTATGCGAAGAACACCCGCGCCGCGACCTACTTCATCGACTTTATGTGCCGGCCGGACATCGCCATCCGCAATATGGAAGAGACGGGCTACGTCGCCTCCAGCGGTGCGTGGGAAGTGCTTGAATCCCAGATGGATGAGGAGGAAGAGCCCATCGACCTCTCCTACTTCTTCGGCCCGGAGGCCAGTGCCGTCCGCGTGTCCGAAGTGCTCTATCCGGACCGGGAGACCATCGAACGCTGCGCGCTCGAGCACGACTGGGGCGACAGGACCGATGTGCTCCTCTCGATGTGGCAGGACGTGAAGAGCAGCCGCGGGGAAGAAGGGGAGGGATCGCGCGTCTCGTGGCCGGTCATCGGGATCTTCCTGGCCATCCTCGGAGCGGCTGTTTATAAGTCTGTTGATAACTCCCGCAAAAAGAGACGGCGCCGCGTTTGACGGCAACGAATTTTTCCCGAATTTTGTGCCCGTTATGACGTTCAGGAATCCATATAGCCCTCAGATTTCTCAGAGTTGCGTTTCCATTCAGGGCGGATTCCCGACTTAAACGTTTAATGAGCAGATGCCCCCCGGGCGTCTGCTCTTTTTTTGGTTATGACTGGATCGATGCTGATCAAAAACGGAACGGTGGTCCGCCCCAGCGGCGCCTGCAAGGCCGACGTGGCCGTGCGGGACGGTCGCGTGGCGTGGATCGGGTCCGGGCCGGACATCCGGCCGGACCGCGTCTTCGACGCCTCCGGCTGCGCCGTGGGCTGCGCCCTCGCGGACGTCCACGTCCACCTGCGCGAGCCCGGCAACCCCGAGAAGGAGACCATCGCGACGGGGACGGCTGCCGCGGCGCGCGGCGGGTACACGCTCGTCTGTGCGATGCCGAACCTCAACCCCGTGCCGGACTCCCCGGAGACCCTGGCGCTCGAGCAGGGGATCATCGACCGGGACGCGTGCATCGACGTGCGTCCCTATGCCGCGATTACCGAAGGCCGCGCCGGCCGGAAGCTGGTCGATTTCGCGGCCCTGAAGGACCGCTGCGCGGCGTTCTCCGACGACGGCAGCGGCGTCCAGGACGACGCGGTGATGGAGGAGGCGATGCGCAGGGTCGCCGCCTGCGACGGCATCCTCGCCGCCCATTGCGAGGACAACTCCTACCTGGGCGGCAGTTACCTGGAGATTCCGCCGGAAAGCGAATGGAAGCAGGTGGAGCGGGACCTTGTGCTCGCGGAGCGGACCGGATGCCACTACCACGTCTGCCACATCTCGACGAAGGAGAGCGTGCGGCTGATCCGGGCTGCGAAGGCGCGCGGCGTCCGCGTGACCTGCGAGACCGCGCCCCACTACCTGCTGCTGACGGACGCGATGCGCCGCGACGAGGGCCGCTTCAAGATGAATCCGCCCCTCCGTGGGGAGGAGGACCGGCAGGAGCTGCTTGCCGGCCTGCTGGACGGCACGATAGACCTGATCGCGACGGACCACGCGCCGCACACGGCGGAGCAGAAGTCCCGCGGCCTGGAAGGCAGCGCGATGGGCATCGTGGGGCTGGAGACGGCCTTCCCGCTGCTCTATACCGGCCTGGTCCTGCCGGGGATCCTGTCGCTGGAGCGGCTCTGGGACCTGATGTCCGGGAGCCCGCGCCGCATCTTCGGCCTCGGCGGCTGCCTGGAACCGGGCGCGCCGGCGGACATCGCGGTCTTCGACCTGGAACGCGCGTACCGGATCGACAGCGCCGCCTTCGCCTCCAGGGGCAAGTCCACGCCGTTCGACGGCTGGACGGTCCGTGGCGGCTGCGTACTTACGATTTACAATGGAAAAACAGTATATGCCCAAGATTGAAACGAGAAAACTGGTGTTGGACTACGGACTGGAATTCCCCGGCGCCGCCCTTGGCGCCTCCGGAAACGCCGTCGGAGAAATCGTGTTCAATACCGCGGTGGAGGGGTACCAGGAAATCATTTCCGACCCTGCCTATGCCGGCCAGATCGTCGTGATGACCTATCCGACCGTCGGCCATTACGGCATCACGGACGAAGATTATGAAAACCGCACCCCGGCCCTGGCGGGCCTGGTCGTGCGCCAGTGCTGCGAGACCCCGAGCAACTTCCGCTTTACCCGGACGCTGCCGGAGGAGCTGGAGGAGCACGAGATCCCGTGCCTCGTCGGCGTGGATACGCGTATGATCACGGCGCTGGTCCGCGACGGCCGCTGCCGCCGCGCGGCCCTCGTGGACGCCGATATGCCGCTGCAGGAGGCCCTGGACCTCATCGCGAAGACGGAGGAGCCCCGGGACCTCGTCGCCCGGACGAGCTGCGCCAAGCGCTGGTTCTCCCGCACGCCCCACCACAGCTGCGACGTCGTCGCCGTCGACTGCGGCATCAAGCACAGCGTCATCACGGCCCTGAACGACCGCGGCTGCAACGTGACCGTCGTTCCTTTCGATACGCCGAAAGAGGAAATCCTGGCGTACAAGCCGGACGGCATCCTCGTCGCCGGCGGCCCGGGCAGTCCCGCGGACCTGCCGCAGGTCGTGGACCTCATCCGCTCCCTCCGCGGACAGCTGCCGATCGCCGGCATCTCGCTGGGCCAGCTGCTCCTGGCCTGCGCGTACGGCGCCCGCGCAGAGCGTCTCCCGCACGGCCACCACGGCGGCCGCGCCGTCCGCAACGCCGC
>LUZF01000003.1 GCA_001602865.1 Bacteroidales bacterium Bact_14 | reverse complement strand
ATCTCGACGCGCTCGGAGGTGTCGACGTCGGAGTGGATGTAGCGGCAGCGGATGCCGATCTTCCCGAGATACTCGTCGAGCTCCTCGGCCATCCGCTTCGTCAGGGTCGTGACGAGGACGCGCTCGTCCCGCTCCGACCGGACGCGGATCTCCTCGACCAGGTCGTCGACCTGGTTCTCGATCGGCCGGACCTCGACGGGCGGGTCCAGCAGGCCGGTCGGGCGGACGACCTGCTCGACGACGAGGCCGCCGGACTTCTCGAGCTCGTAGTCCGCCGGCGTCGCGCTGACGTAGACGCGCTGGCCGGTGATGGCCTCGAACTCGTCGAAGGTCAGCGGGCGGTTGTCGGAGGCGGCGGGCAGGCGGAAGCCGTACTCGACGAGGACGGCCTTGCGGGAATGGTCGCCGCCGTACATCGCGTGGACCTGGGGGAGCGTCACGTGGGACTCGTCGATGAAGGTGATGAAGTCCTTCGGGAAGTAATCGATCAGGCAGAACGGCCGCTGGCCGGGCTTGCGCCCGTCGAAGTAGCGGGAGTAGTTCTCGATGCCGGGGCAGTAGCCCATCTCCTTGATCATCTCGAGGTCGTACTCGACGCGCTGCTTGAGACGCTTGGCCTCCAGGCCCTTGCCGACGCTTTCGAAGTAGGCGAGCTGCTGCTGGAGATCGTCCTGGATGTGGCTGACGGCGGCGATGCCGCGCTCCTTGGTCGTGACGAAGTTGTTGGCCGGGTAGATGCTGATTTCGTCGACCGTGTCGAGGATGGCGCCCGTGTCGGGCGTGATGACGGCGATGTTGTCGATCTCGTCGCCGAAGAACTCGATGCGTACGGCGTGGTCCGAGCCGCCGGGGAAGACGTCGACCGTGTCGCCGCGGACGCGGAAGGTGCCGTGCTTGAAATCGACCTCCGTGCGCGAGTAGAGGGCGTCCACGAGCTGGTACAGGAGGCGCGTCAGGGCCTTCTGCTCCCCGCGCCGCAGGGTGATGGTCTGGGCGTGGAAGTCCTCCGGGTTGCCGATGCCGTAGAGGCAGCTGACGGAGCTGATGACGATGACGTCGCGGCGCCCGCTCAGCAGGGAACTGGCGGCGCTGAGGCGCAGCTTCTCGATCTGGTCGTTGATGCTCAGGTCCTTTTCGATGTAGGTGTCGCTCGAGGGGATGTACGCCTCCGGCTGGTAGTAATCATAGTAGGAGACGAAATACTCGACCGCGTTGCCGGGGAAGAAGGACTTGAACTCGCCGTAGAGCTGGGCGGCGAGAGTCTTGTTGTGGCTCAGGATCAGCGCCGGGCGCTGGAGGTTCTCGATTACCCCTGCCATCGTGAAGGTCTTGCCGGACCCCGTCACCCCGAGCAGGGTAACGTCAGAAACACCCTGGCGCAGGGCCCGGGTGAGTTGATCAATGGCCTCCGGCTGGTCGCCGGAGGGCCGGTAGGGGGATTCGAGTCTGAACTTCAAGGCTAATCCACTTCTCGGGGTCCGAAGTTGACGGAGGTGTCACCGGGGCCCTTCCCGAATTCATAGTCCTTGCCGGGGAGGATGGCGTTCAGGATGATACCGACCAGTGCCGCGACGGCGAGGCCGCTGAGGGAAGTGAAGCCGAGGCTGATCGCGTCGTTGGCGCCGTACTTGATACCGATCGCGAGGACCAGGATCAGGGCCGCGATGATCAGGTTGCGGGAGGCGGTGAAGTCCACATTGTTCTCAACCAGGTTGCGGACGCCGACCGCGGAGATCATACCGTAGAGCACCAGGGAGACGCCGCCGATGGTCGCCGCCGGCATCACGCCGATGAGGGCCGCGAACTTCGGGCAGAACGCGAGGACGATCGCGAAGACGGCCGCGATGCGGATCACGCGCGGGTCGAAGACCTTGGTGATGTTCAGCACGCCGGTGTTCTCGCCGTAGGTCGTGTTGGCCGGGGCGCCGAACATCGAGGCGAGGGCGGTCGCGAGACCGTCGCCCATCAGGGTCCGGTGGAGACCCGGATCCTCGAGGTAGTTGATGCCGGTCGTCGAGGAGATGGCGCACATATCACCGATGTGCTCGACCATCGTCGCCAGGGAGATCGGGACGATCGCGATGATGGCGGAGACGATGAGGCCCCAGTTGGGGTTGGAGAACACGGAGAAGGAGGTGTCGTTCCAGTGGAACGGGAGGCCGACCCAGGCCGCTTCCTTGACGGAGGTGAAGTCCACCTTGCCGAAGCAGGCAGCCACGATGTAGGAACCGAGGACGCCCAGCAGGATCGGGACGATCTTGATCATTCCCTTGCCCCAGATGTTGCAGACGACGATGATCGCCACCGCGAGGAGGGCGAGCCACCAGTTGTTGGTGCAGTTCTGGATCGCGCTGCCGGAGAGCGTGAGGCCGATGGCGATGATGATCGGACCGGTCACGACGGGCGGGAAGAAGCGCATCACTTTCTTGGCGCCGAAGGCGGCGAACAGGCCTGCGAGGATGAAGTACATCAGGCCGGCGCAGAAGACACCGATGCAGGCGTACGGCAGGGACTGGGCCAGGGTCATCCCCTTGTTCATACCCATCTCGGTCACGGCGGCATAACCGCCCAGGAAGGCGAAGGAGCTGCCGAGGAAGGCGGGAACCTTCATCTTGGTGAGGAGGTGGAACACGAGGGTACCGAGTCCGGCGAAAAGGAGGGTCGCGGAGACGGAAAGACCGGTGATGACGGGAACAAGGATCGTGGCGCCGAACATCGCGAAGAGGTGCTGCGCGCCGAGGACCACCATTTTGCCGGTGCCGAGCTTGCGGGCATCGTAAATGGCTTCGTTGGAAACAGGTTGGCTCATATGATTTTAGTATTTGACAAAAGTAAAGAAAAACTCCGCAGAGGATGGCCCTGCGGAGTTATCAGTTATAAACAAGTTTTTCAACATCGCGCGTCTTTATTTGTAGAGGAAGCGCTTGATGCTCATCTTCGGCGTCTTCTCGAAGGGGCTCAGCACGACTTCGACCTTCGTGATCTGGCTGTAGACCGGGAGCTTCTTGTTCGCGCCGATGCGGATCTGCTCGGGGATGTCGGAGATGGCCTCCTCGTCGAGCTTGGCCGCGCGGATGGCCTCCTGGTCGAGGTAGACGAGCGCCGCCAGCTTGGAAGCGCGGTCGACGACGACGGATTCGGAGACGTACGGCTGGTTGTTGACGATGGCCTCGACCTCCTCGGGGTAGATGTTCTGGCCGTTGGCGGAGAGGATCATGCTCTTGGAGCGGCCCTTGATGAAGATGTTGCCGTCCTTGTCCATGATGCCGAGGTCGCCTGTGCGCAGGAAGCCGTCCTCCGTGAACGCGTTGGCGGAGGCCTCCGGGTTCTTGAAGTAGCCGATGGTGATGTTCTCGCCCTTGGCCTGGATCTCGCCGGCGATGTGCTCCGGATCCTCGGAGTCGATGCGCACCGTGGCGCAGTCGACGGCCTTGCCGCAGGAGCCCGCGACGTACTTGGTCCAGTGCTCATAGGCGAGCAGCGGGCAGGCCTCGGTCATTCCGTAGCCGACCAGGTAGGGGAATTTGATGCGCTTGAAGAGCTTCTCCACCTCGGGGTTGAGGGCCGCGCCGCCCATGATGAATTCCTGGACGTTGCCGCCGAAGGCAGCCACGAGGCCGTCCTTGACCTTCTTGTAGATGATGTTGTTGATGCCGGGGATCTTGAGAAGCACCTTCATCACGGGCTTGTCGAGGGTCGGCTTGACCTTGCTCTTGTAGATTTTCTCCATCACGAGGGGAACGGTGATGAGCAGGTAGGGCTTCACTTCGGCGAAGGCCTTCAGCAGAGTCGCCGGGGTCGGGGCCTTGCCGAGCCAGTAGATGCCGGTGCCGTTGCAGAGGGGATAGATGAACTCGATCACGAGGCCGTACATATGGGCCATCGGGAGCATCGAGACCATCTTGTCGCCGGCGGGCACGTTGCGCTGGCTGTAGTCGACGCAGGCGCTGAAGTTGCGGTAGGTCAGCATCACGCCCTTCGGATCGCCGGTTGAGCCGGAGGTGTAGTTGATGGTCGAGAGGTTGTCCCAGTTGTCGGTCGGGAAGACGACGTCGTCCGGGCCGTAGGCGCCCTTCCACTTGTCCTCGAAGAGCTTGTCCATCGTCGCATAGGTGGCGAGGGTCTCAGCGTCCTTGCCGTAGAGGGCCTTCCAGCTGTCCACGTCGATGACAAGGCGGAGTTCCGGCATATCCTCGGCCTTCATCTTGCTCCACTTCTCCTCGTTGGTGAAGAGGATGATGCTCTCCGAGTGGTTGAAGAGGAACGTCGCGCTCTCCGGGGTGAAGTCCGCGAGGATCGGGACGATCACGGTTTCGTAGGTGTTGACGGAGAGGTAGGACATACCCCAGCGGGCGCCGTTGCGGGCGTAGAGGGCGATCTTTTCGCCTTTCCTGATTCCGAGGGCCTCGAAAACAAGGTGGAATTTCTCGATTTGGGTGGCCATCTGGCCGTATGTGAAGGAATCGCCGCCGATGCTGTGGAGGGCGGTCTTGTCCCAGTATTTGCGCGTTGCGTTCTGCAGGCGCTCCAGATAGTGGGGATAATTAGCCATATTCTCGGTTTGGTTTTCAGTTTACGGCGGCAAAAGTAATGGGAGGAACGAGTTTTTCCAACCCGTGCGTATGCGTATGTGGCGAATTATCCCGATATTTGTGGCGAATTCTAAAAATGTGTGGTGAAAAATGAACAGGCAACCCATCGTCGCGTTGATCTATGACTTCGACGGAACCCTCTCCCCGGGGAACATGCAGGAGTTCGGCTTCATCCAGGCCGTCGGCCAGACGCCGGAGGAATTCTGGGCGAAGAGCGACCAGATCGCCATCGGCCAGGACGCCAGCAACGTGCTCTCCTACATGAAGTTAATGTATGACGAAGCCCGTGCGAACGGCATCACCCTCCGCCGCAGCCGCTTCAAGGAGTTCGGCAAGGACATCCAGCTCTTCGAGGGCGTGCGGGAATGGTTCGGCCTCATCAACGACTACGGCCGCTCCCGCGGGGTGCGCATCGAGCATTACATCAACTCCTCCGGTCTCACGGAGATCATCGAGGGCAGCCCCATCGCCCACGAATTCAAGCACATCTTCGCCGGCACCTTCCTCTACGACGAGAACGGCGAGGCGGAATGGCCCGGCATCGCCGTCGACTACACGGCGAAGACGCAGTTCATCTTCAAGATCAGCAAGGGCATCTTCAGCGCGCGTGACAACAAGATCGTCAACTCCAGCGTCGCCGAAGACAAGAAGCGCATCCCCTTCCCGCATATGATCTATTTCGGCGACGGAGACACGGACGTGCCCTGCATGAAGATTGTCAGCATGTTCGGCGGCAACTCCGTCGCGGTCTACGATCCCGCGAACGAGCAGAAGCGCAAAGGCGCCCAGAAACTCCACCGCCAGGGGAGGGTCAACTTCTACACCCCGGCCGTCTACACCCGCGACAGCCGCACCTACAAGATCGTCTGCGCCATCATCGACAAGATCAAGGCGGAGTCGGAGCTGAAGCGGCTTTCGCGCTAAGGATTATCCCCGGATCAGGTTGAGGAACTCGTTCCGCGTGCGCGAGGACGAGAGGAAAATGCCCGAGAAGGCAGAGGTCGTCGTAATGGCGTTGGACTTTTCGACGCCGCGGATCTGCATACAGGTATGGTTGGCCTCGATGACGACGGCGACGCCCAGGGGGTTGAGGGATTCCTGGATGCAGTCGCGGATCTGGACGGTCAGGCGCTCCTGGACCTGCAGCCGGCGGGCGTAGGTCTCCACGACGCGGGCGATCTTACTGAGGCCCGTGATCCTGCCGTCCGGAATGTAGGCGACGTGGCATTTGCCGATGAACGGCAGGATATGGTGCTCACACATCGAGAAGAGCTCGATGTCCCGGACGAGGACCATCTGGCGGTATTTCTCGTCGAACATCGCGCTGCGGATGATTTCGACGCCGTTCTCCCCGTAGCCTTTCGTCAGGAACTGCAGGGACTTGGCGACGCGCTCCGGCGTCTTCAGCAGGCCTTCGCGGCCCTCGTCTTCGCCGAGCAGATGCAGAATCTCGCGGACGTGGCCTGCGATTTGCTGCGTGACGTCGTCGTTGTAATTGTCTTCTCTTTTGTAAGCCATATTGCAAAAATACTTAAAATAATTTTTGTGTTACGTTTTTTTTCTATATTTGCGCGAACCTACAAATTCGATTGAACTATGTATTGGACACTGGAACTTGCAAGCCGCCTCGACGATGCTCCGTGGCCGGCAACCAAAGACGAACTGATCGATTACGCCAACCGCTCCGGCGCCCCCGAGGAGGTCATCGAGAACCTTCAGGAGCTTGAAGACGACGGCGAGATCTACGAAAGCATCGAAGACATCTGGCCCGACTACCCGGCCAAGGACGACTTCTTCTTTAACGAGGAGGAATATTAGAAATAGATTACCCGTGAAGCACGGTCTGACTTCCTGTCAGGCCGTGCTATTTTATTGTCAGTTTCGAGAGGTCTTTCTCGCGGATGATGTCCAGGTTTCCGCGCTTGAGCGCCTCCAGGGCGCGTTCGTTGTTGTCCGTGCGGAACACCAGCACGCCTTTTCCGCCCAGCAGGAAGGAGTACAGGTAAGCGATGCTCAAGCCTTCGTCGGAGAGGATGCCGATGGCGTCGGCGGCACGGCCGGGCTCGTCATCGAGGGCTACGGCGATGACCTCGCAGAGGGAAACGGCCACCCCGGCATCCCGCAGGGTCTCGTATGCCTTGACGGGCTCGCTGCAGATGATCCGGCAGATCCCGTAGTCGACCGTATCGGAAATGGTGGAGGCGATCAGCTGGATCCCAGCTTCTTTCAGCTGCCGGAGGATGACGACGAGGGTCCCGGCTTTGTTCTCTATGAAAATGGAAAGTTGATGGATGGTCATAATGGTATCGGTTGTTAATATTGTTTTCTGTTGTCCTTGACACGCACGGCTTTGCCCTCGCCCTGGGGGATGCTGCCCTTGGGGAGGAGTTTCATCCGCGGGGTAACCAGGATCTCGTCCCGGAGCATCCGGGTGATGTTCCTTTCCAGCGTCTGCAGGGCGGCGTAATCATCGATATGCCGGTCGGTAAGTTCTACTTCCACGGTCATCATATCGTTTCCGTCCACGGTGTCCAGGGTGATGAGGTAATCGGAAGCCAGTTCCTTGAACTGCACGAGTACCTGCTCCACCTGGATCGGGAAGATGTTGACGCCCTTGAGGATGATCATATCGTCGCTGCGGCCTTTGATGCGGTCGATGCGCCTGTGGTGCCGTCCGCAGGGGCATTCGCCCGGCAGGATGCGGGTCAGGTCGCGGGTCCTGTAGCGGAGCAGGGGCATGGCTTCCCGGTTGATCGTGGTGAGGACCAGTTCTCCCACCTCTCCTTCCGGAACGGGCTTCAAGGTGACGGGGTCGATGATCTCGACGATGTAGTAGTCCTCCCAGATGTGCATTCCGTTCTGCTCGGGACATTCGAAGGCGACGCCCGGCCCGCACATCTCCGACATTCCGAAGGAGTTGTAGGCCTTCACGCCGAGCATATTCTCGATGCGCCTGCGGGTCTCTTCGCTGTGGGGCTCGGCCCCGATGACGAGCGTGCGCAGTTTCGTGTCCCGGCGCGGGTCCACGCCCCTTTCGCACATCACCTCATAGAGGCGTGCGGCGTAGGACGGGATCGCGTGAACTACGGTGGTCCCGAAGTCGGTGAAGAACTTGATCTGGCGGAGGGTGTTTCCGGCTGCGGCGGGGACGGTAAGCATCCCGAGCAGTTCGGCCCCGTACTGGAAGCCGAGTCCTCCGGTGAACATCCCGTAGCCCGAAGTGTTCTGGAACACGTCCTCCGGCCGGCAGCCCACCATCCAGAGACACCTGGCCACGGCGTTGGCCCACTGCTCCAGGTCTTTCTGCGAATGGAGGATGACGGTCGGATTCCCGGTCGTCCCGCTGGAAGAGTGCAGGCGGGTACATTTCGACAGCGGGATGGAAGCCAGGCCGAAGGGATAGGTGTCCCTCAGGTCCTGCTTGGTCGTGAAGGGGATCTTCTGCAGGTCGTCCAGCGACCGGATGTCCTCAGGAGACAGACCAAGGTCGCTGAAGCGTTTCCTGTAGAATCCGGAGCCCATACAATGGGCCACCGTGCTGCGCAGACGCTCCGTCTGCAGCCTTTCGATCCCTTCCCGGTCCAGGGTTTCTTCGGGATTGAAGTAGTTACTGTAAGCCATTCTATTTCAGTACGCGGTTGTCTATGACATATTTGCCCTTGCCGACGCTGCGCTCCAGGGAGCCCGGCTGGCGGATCTGCACCAGCGCGTTGATGCTCAGGACGCTCTGGAGCTTGTGGGCAACTTTCTTCGCAAGTCCGGTAATGGCGTCGATGGTGTCGGCGCCGGAGAAATACTCGGGCCGCATCTCCACGTGGACCGTGAGCGTGTCCAGGTTGTCCACCCTGTCCACGACCAGCAGATAGCGGGGGGCGCATTCCGGGATGTCCAGGATGACGCTCTCGACCTGCGACGGGAACACGTTGATACCCCGGATGATGAGCATATCGTCGCTTCTGCCCATCACGGGGCTCATCCGCACCGTCGTGCGGCCGCAGGGGCAGTCGTCCCCTTCGAGCAGGCTGCAGAGGTCCCTCGTACGGTAGCGCAGCAGGGGCATCCCCTGTTTGGTGAGGGTCGTGAAGACGAGCTCTCCCTGCTGGCCCCGTCCCAGGGGCTCCAGCGTCTGCGGATTGATGATTTCCGGGTAGAAATGGTCTTCATTGATATGGGAGCCGTGCTGGCATTCGCATTCGAAGCTGACGCAGGGGCCCATAATCTCGCTCAGTCCATAAAGGTTGTAGCCCTTCAGCCCCAGCCTGCTTTCGATTTCCTGGCGCATATTCTCGGTCCAGGGCTCCGCGCCGAATGCGCCGATCCGCAGGCGGATTTCTTTCTTGTCGATGTTCATTTTCTCCATCACCTCGGCCAGGTGCAATGCATAGGAAGGGGTGCAGGCGATGCCGTCGATGCCGAGGTCCCGGATGAGCCGGATGTGCTTCTCCGTGTTTCCCGTGGAGGCGGGCACGACGGCGCCGCCCACTTTCTCGACGCCGTAGTGGGCGCCGAGTCCGCCGGTGAACAGTCCGTAACCGTAGGAGACGGAGAAGGTGTCGTCGCGGGTCATTCCATAGGCCGTCAGGCAGCGGGCCATGCATTCCGCCCAGATCTCGATGTCGCGGCGGGTGTAGCCCACGATGGTGGGATTGCCGGTCGTTCCGGAGGAGGCGTGGATGCGGATGATTTCACTCTTCGGGGCAGCCTGAAGGCCGTAGGGGTAATTGTCCCGCAAGTCCTGCTTGGTCGTGAAGGGGAGTTTCACGATATCCTCGATCGTACGGATATCGTCGGGGATGAGGTCCATCTCCTGGAGTTTCTTCCGGTAGAAGGGGACGTTGTGGTAGACATAATCCACCATCTTGTGGAGACGGTGCCCCTGCATCGCGCTCATCTGGTCGCGCGACATAGTTTCTTTGTGTTCGTTCCAAATCATTTGTTATACCTTCTTTTTTGCTGCGGCCATTCCCTGGTCGAATGCCGCCAGGTTGGCCTCCACTACTTTTTCACCTTTGGGGGAGAAGACCCTCGCGATCGCTTCCCGCAGTCCGTCGGGCGACACGAGTCCGATGCTGGACGCGGCCATCCCGAGGAGGACCATATTGGCGCCCCTGGCATTCCCGCTTTCGCGCGCAAGGGAGGCGATGTCACACATCGTGACGTTGGGCAGGGCCTGGATTTCGGAGAGAAGTGCCTCGTGGTCAGGATAATCGGGGATGTTGACCAGGGGCTCCGACGCCGTGATGACGGCGCCGTCCGGGGCCAGATACCTGAGGTAGCGCAAGGCTTCCATCGGCTCCATCGAGAGGATGATGTCCGCCGTGCCGTGGGCGATCAGGTCGCTGTGTACCGGTTCCGTAGACAGGCGCAGGTCGCTTTCCACGTCGCCGCCCCGCTGGCTCATTCCGTGGACCTCGGCCTGTTTGAGGTGCAGGCCGGCGGCGGTGGCCGCTTCTCCGATGACGGTTGCGATGGAGAGGATGCCCTGTCCTCCCACGCCGCAGAGGATGATGTCTTTCTTCATATTTTCTTTGCGCTGTGCCTTTTCAGGGACTGGATGCATTCGCGTCGTGCGATGATGACGGAAACGCCGTGGTAGGCGATTTCCTGCCGGATCGTTTCCTTGATTTCCGACATATTTGCCGGCAGCGGGACGACGACCTTCACGTGGGCCGGGTCCACGCCGAGGCCTGTGCAGATGCCTTCGTACTTGCTGGTGCCGGCGGAATCCTGCCCTCCGGTCATCGCCGTGGTAAGGTTGTCGGAAATGAGTACCGTGATGTCGGCGTTTTCGTTCACGGCATCCAGCAGGCCTGTCATTCCGCTGTGGGTGAAGGTCGAGTCGCCGATGACGGCGATGGCCGGATGGACGCCGGCGTCGGCCGCGCCTTTGGCCATCGTGATGGACGCTCCCATATCAACGCAGCTGGAGAGGGTGCGGAACGGGGGAAGGGCTCCCAGGGTGTAGCAGCCGATGTCTCCGAATACCCGGGCTCCCGGGTAATCTGCAACCACCTCGTTGAGCGCCGCGTAAACGTCCCTGTGGCCGCATCCCGGGCAAAGCTGCGGGGGGCGCGGCGCCATATTCAGCGCATCCGGGAAATGGCGGAAGGTCGGCTTCCCGACGGCCGTTCCGACGCTGTCAGGCGTCAGTTCCCCTGTCCGGGGAAGGGCTCCCGTCAGCCTCCCTTCTACGGGATAGGCGGCGCCCAGGATGGCCCTGACTTCGTGCTCCACAAACGGCTGCCCGTCCTCGATGACGAGGATCTTGTCGCTCGCGGCGGCGAGGGCCCGGATCTGCTCCGCCGGCAGCGGATAGTGCGAGAGTTTGAGAATCCCGCTGACCTGGGGGTCGGCCTCTTTTACATAATTGTATGCGATGCCGCAGGCAATGATGCCCGTGCCTTTCTCTCCGGTCAGGGTCAGGGTGTTGAAAGGGGAGGATCCGCTTTTGCCGAGCATCAGGGGCTGTTTGTCGATGAGCTTGAGATACTGCTTCCTGGCAATGGCCGGCAGCAGGATCCATCCGCGGTCATCCGAGGGGTCAAGCCTGTTCTCCTCCCGCGGGGCGCCGCGTTTCACTTCGGCGCGGGAATGGGCCAGGCGCGTGACCACGCGCATCAGGACCGGAACGTGCAGCTCCTCCGACAGGTTGAAGGCATAGCCGACCATATCATAGGCTTCCTGCTGGCTGGAAGGCTCGAACATCGGAATCATCGCGAAATTCCCATAGAACCGGGAATCCTGTTCGTTCTGGGAGGAATGCATCGACGGGTCGTCGGCCGCCAGGACGATGAGTCCGCCGTTGACTCCCGTCACCGCGCTGTTGATAAAGGGATCGGCACATACGTTCATCCCCACGTGCTTCATACAGACCAGGGCCCTTTTTCCGGCATAGGACATACCCAGGGCGGCCTCCATGGCGGTTTTCTCGTTGGTGCACCAGCGGCTGTGGACTCCGCGCTCCCGGGCGGCGGGGTCTTTCTGGATGAATTCTGTGATCTCCGTGGATGGCGTTCCGGGGTACGCATAGACCCCGGAGAGCCCGCTGTCGATGGCGGCGAGGGCCACAGCCTCATCGCCCAGCAGTAGTCTTTTCGCTTCCATACTCAGGTGGATGAGTTACAAATGTACCTTTTTTAACGTATATTTGATACTGTATAAACTCCTTTTTTGAGTAAGGGGCATCCCCATAAATGGTGATTGCAGGGGGGGGCGGGGGCCGGTACCTTTGCATCAGTGAGTTCTAAAAGACCCGATTATGGAGAATTTCTTTCGGTCATTGCTGGTGGTTACGGGCGAGATGAGTCCGTACCTGCTGCTGGGTTTCCTGATTGCGGGGATCCTGCACGTGTTCGTGCCCGGGCGGTTTTATGCCAAATACCTTTCCAAAAACAATAAGGCTTCGGTTGTTTATGCGGCGCTGCTGGGGATTCCGCTGCCGTTGTGTTCGTGCGGCGTGATTCCGACGGCGGTCGGGCTGCGGAAGGAGAAGGCCTCCAAGGGGGCCGTGGCCTCCTTCCTGATCGCGACGCCGCAGACCGGCATCGATTCCATCCTGGCCACGTTCTCCGTGCTGGGGTTGGGGTTCGCGGTCATCCGGCCGGTGGCGGCGCTGATCACCGGCGTCTGCGGGGGATTCCTGGTGAACCGGTTCGTGCCGGACGAGGACGCTGTCACCGAGGCTGATCATTGCTGCGGCGTGGAGAGCGGCAGCAAACTGTGGCGCGTGCTGCGCTATTCCTTCTATGAGATGATCCAGGACATCGGGCCGCGGCTGGTCGTGGGCCTGCTGCTGGCGGCGCTGATCCAGGTCGCGGTGCCGGACGAGTTCTTCCTGCACTTCGGGTCGAACCCGCTGCTGCAGATGTTGGTGATCCTGGCTGTGGCGGTGCCGATGTACATTTGCTCCACCGGCAGCATCCCTGTCGCTGCTGCGCTCATTATGAAGGGGTTGACGCCCGGCGCGGCGCTGGTGATGCTGATGGCAGGTCCGGCGGTGAACCTGGCTTCCATCCTGGTGGTGAAGAAGTCGCTGGGGGCGCGTTTCACGACCATCTACCTGCTGGTCATCGTGGGCTTCTCGGTCCTGTTCGGGCTGCTGGTCAACGCGGCCGGAATCAATGTCGTCCCGATGGCGGGGGTGGATCCCTGCTGCGAGGTGGAGGGCATCGGCCTCTTCAAACTCCTCTGTACCATTCTCCTGGCGGGACTGATCCTTTTCGCGCTGGTAAAGCGCCTGTATAAGCCGCACAAGCATTCCGGGCACGGGGAGTCGTGCTGTTGCTGCTGCGAGAAAGAAAAGGAGAAAGAATAAAGACTTATTGCCGGCCGGCCCGTCCGGCCCAGACAACTCCTGCAAGAATGGCGGCGCAGCCCAGTCCGGCGAGCGCCGTCATCTTTTCTCCCAGGACGGCCATCGCCGTGAGGAGGGTGAAGACGGGATTCAGGTAGACGTAGTTGGTGGAAGTCACGTTCCCCAGCTTGTCCATCACGAGGTTCCATAGAATGAAGCAGACCAGCGAAGCAATCAGCCCGAGGAACAGCAGGTTGCCCCAGACGACGGTCTGGCCCAGGATCTCCGGGGCGAAGGACTCCTTCTGGCCGCCCAGGAACGGGAGAATGGTCAGGAGGCCGTAGATGAAGACCTTGCGGGTGGCGGTTACCGTCCCGTATTTGCGGGTCATCTGGCTCATAAAGAGGCTGTACACGGCCCAGCAGAGGGCAGCCCCGATGGCGAGCAGGTCGCCCCGGGCGGACAGCTGCAGCCGGGTCCCGTCGAAGACGACCAGCGCCATGCCGGCGAGGGCCAGCAGGGTCCCGCCGACCAGCGGGAGTCCCAGCCGGACCGGCTCCAGCCCCTCGGCGAAACGGCCTTTCCCGAAATGCCGGTAGAGCAGGGTGAAAATGGCTGTGAACAGCGGCGCGGAGCAGACCAGGAACGCGACGTTCGTGGCCTGCGTATGCGCGAGCGCGAGGTTCTCCGTCAGGAAATAAAAGGAGCCGCCGGACACGCCCAGGACCAGGAATACCAGTTCCTCCTTCCAGCCGTACCACAGCTTCGCCCCCTTCCGGGACAGCGCGATGTACAGCCAGATGCCGGCGTATGCCAGGACGAAGCGGATAAAGAAGATGGCCACCGGATGCATTCCGGCGTTGATGAGCATCTTCGTGCATACGAAGGTCACGCCCCAGACGGCCACGACGGCCAGGGCGAGCAGGTGGTAGCGCAGGAGTCTTGCGGCCATTCGACAGATCAGCAGGCTTCCGTGAGGCCGGCGATGACGGCCGCGGTGAAACCGGCTTCCTCCATCGCGTTCAGGCCCCGGATCGTGATGCCGCCGGGCGTGGTCACGCGGTCGATTTCGGCTTCGGGATGCGTCCCGTGGGCTTCGGCGAGGTCAACGGCGCCTTTCATTGTCTGGAACACCGCCGCCTTGGCTTCTTCCGGGTACAGGCCCAGGCGGATGCCGCCTTCCATCGCGGCGCGGGCGTAGCGCAGCGCGAACGCCGTGCCGCAGGAGGCGACCATCATTCCGGCCTGGAGCCGCTTCTCGTTGACGATGAGCGTCTTTCCCAGCTTGTTGAAAACCGGAAGGACCAGTTCGTCGGCTTCTCCGGCAATGGCGGAAGCGAAAGTCATGCTCTCGCCGATCTCCGCCGCCAGGTTGGGGATGACGGTGTACGCGGCGCGGACGCCCGTCCCGGCGAGCCATTCCGCCATCTGGGCGGCCGGGATGCCCGCCGCAAGCGACAGCAGGAGTTTCCCGGAGAGCGCCGGGGCGATCTCCGCCAGGACCTGCTGGACCAGCCAGGGCTTGACGCCCAGGACGACGGCGTCGGCCGCCGCGGCCGCCGCGACGTTGTCCAGCGTCGTCGGAATCCCGAGGGCCGCGTATTTCTCCAGCGTCGCGGCGTGCGCCGCCGTCACGGTCAGGGAGAACTCCGGCGCAAAGCGGTGCAGGCCCAGGGCCACCGCCCCGCCCATATTTCCGCCGCCGATAATAGCTATCTTGGAAACTGTCATAGTCTTGGCTTTTTCGGATCTATCCGAGTTTGACGGCGGTGCCGGAGGCGGTTACCATCAGCATTCCGTTGTCCTGTCCCAGGACTTCGTAGTCCAGGTCGACGCCGACCACGGCATCAGCGCCCAGCTGGGCGGCGCGCTGGGCCATTTCCCGCAGCGCATTCTCGCGCGCATCCACGAGTTCTCCCTCGTAGGATCCGCTGCGGCCGCCGACGACGTTGCGGATCTTGGCGGCGAAATCGCGGATGAAATTGACGCCGGAAATGACTTCTCCGAAAACGACGCCCTTGTACTCAATGATGCTTCGTCCTTCCACGGACGGTGTAGTAGTGATAATCATAATGCACAAATTACTAGACAAACAAAGATATCAATATTTCGATAAAAAGTGGAAAATAACGATATTTGCAGTATGCGAAGATTGTTTTTCATTACGCTTTTCCTGCTGGCGGCCGCTGCGGCGGCGTCGGCGCAGTTCGCGGACGGCGGCACGCTGAAGCGCGCCGGCGGCAAGATCAAGCTTGACGGAAGGAAACTTACGGCCGAGGAGCAGGCCCTGCTGCTCTCCGATATCGGCGGCATCGATTACAACGACGCCTGGAACCGGGCGGCCAGCCGCCGCAGGGTCGGCAACACCCTGACGATCGCCGGCTCGTCCGCCATCGTGCTCGGCACGGCGACGACGGTCGTCGGTGCCCTGACCTCCGCCATCGGCGCCGTGGCAGGCGCGACCGGCGGGGCCCTCGTCGGCTCCATCGGAGGCGAGGAGGCCGCGAAGGACCTTGCCAACGAGGGCGCCGAGGCGGGCGCCAAGGCCGGGGATCCGATCATCGCCGCGGGCGTGATCACGGCCGGCGTGGGCATCGCCGCGCTCGCGACCGGCATCCCGCTGCTGGTCGGCGGCTGCAAGCGTCTGAACCATATCGTCGCGGGCGCCAACCAGGCGCGCGGCAGCGAACTCTCGCTGGGCCCCGCCCCCGGCGGCTTCGGCCTCACGTACCGCTTCTGACAGACCCTTTTATAAAACGAACCTGAAACCTATGAACGTAAAACTGATCGGCTCCCTGCTGGCCGTATCCCTGATCGCGTGTCCGCTCCTGTATTTCTTCGTGGGACCCGCGCTCGACGCATCCCAACTGGAAACCCTGAAACTCCTCGGCATCATCGCCGGCTGCAGCGCGCTGTTCTGCTTCGTCGTCGGGGAACTGACGGGCAACAACAGCCAGATGGACAAACTCTGGAGCCTGCTCCCCATCGCCTATACCTGGATTATCGCCGCCCGCGGCGGCCTGTCGACCCGGCTGGTCGTAATGGCCTGCCTGGCGACGCTCTGGGGCACCCGCCTCACCTTCAACTTCGCCCGGAAAGGCGCCTACCGGCTCAAGTTCTGGGAAGGGGAGGAAGACTACCGATGGGCGGTGCTCCGCGCGAAAAAGGAGTTCCAGCCCCACTGGAAGTGGATGCTGTTCAACCTCTTCTTCATCAGCGTCTACCAGAACGCGCTGGTCCTGATGACCACGTTCCCGGCGCTGGTGCTGACGGGCGTGGATAAGCCTTTCGGCTGGCTGGATGCCGTGGCGGCCGCGCTGATGCTCGGCTTCATCGTGTATGAGACGGTCGCGGACGAACAGCAGTGGGCGTTCCAGTCCGCCAAATGGAAGATGCTCGGGGAGGGGAAGAAGCTCGCGGAGCTGCCGGCGCCGTATGACAAGGGCTTCAACACCGTGGGCCTGTGGCGCGTCAGCCGCCATCCCAACTACTTCGCCGAACAGGGCACCTGGTGCGCCTTCTACCTGTTCTCCGTCGCCGGCGGCATCGGCATCCTCAACTGGAGCATGATCGGCGCGCTCCTGCTCATCGTGCTTTTCCAGGGCAGCAGTTCCTTTGCAGAGGAAATCAGCGCCGCCAAATATCCGGAATACGCCCAGTACTGTGCGCGCGTCTCCCGGTTCTTTCCCGGTAAGAAATACTGATTCCTGAAATGCAGCATCTGGGTGAGATCATCTCGCTGGTGGTGGCGCTGTCCTGGACGGTCACGGCGCTGTTCGCGGACAAGGCGAGCCACCGCCTCGGCTCCACGACCACCAACGTCCTCCGGCTGGTCCTGGCCTCCGTTTTCCTGGCGCTCATCCTCTGGGTCGGCGTCGGCAGTCCCTATCCGGTCTATGCCGACGGGAAGGCCTGGCGGTGGCTGGCGGCCTCGGCGCTGGTGGGCTATGTCTTCGGGGACTACTGCCTCTTCAACTGTTACCTGGCCATCGGGGCGCGCTTCGGGCAGCTCTTTATGACGCTTGCGCCGCCGATTGCCGCCTTCGCGGGATGGGCCATCCTGGGCGAGTCGCTTTCCTGGAAATCGGGGCTGGCGATGGCTGTGACCCTCTGCGGCATCGCCATTTCCATCCTCAGCCGGGGGGAGGGCCACCACGTGAAGCTGACCCTGCCGCTGAAGGGCGTGCTCCTGGGCATCGGCGCCGGGCTGGGGCAGGGCGTGGGGCTCGTGCTGAGCAAGGTGGGGATGGAGCATTACGCATCCCTGATTCCGCCGGATGCGCCCGCGCGGATGGGTACGCTGGTGCCTTTTGCGTCCACGATGATCCGCGCGCTGGTCGGTGCCGTCGGATTCCTGGGGGTGCTGGCGCTGGAGCGCAGGATGAAGGAGCTGAAGGGAGCTGCCCGTGACCGGAGGGGATTGGCTTATACGCTGATGCTGACGTTGTTCGGGCCCGTGCTGGGCGTGTCGCTGTCACTGATGGCGGTGCGCTATACCTCGGCCGGCATCGCCTCGACGCTGATGGCGCTGACGCCGGTGTTCATCCTGTTCCCGTATGCATTCATCTACCACCAGCGCATCCGTGCGCGGGAGGTGCTGGGCGTGCTGGTGAGCATGACGGGCGTCGCGTTGTTCTTTCTGCTGTAGGGCTTGGAAGGTCGGCGGAGAATGATTAACTTCGTTCTCGGAAGTTAATCCGCTTGCATGATGAAAAGAATGGCTTTGCTGGTCGTCTGCCTGCTGGGCGCGGCCGTATGCGCGTCGGCGCAGATCAAGGAAGATTTTGTGAGCCTGTCCTCCAACCAGGATGGGCAGGAATACCCGAAAGCGAATTCCCAGGGCTATGTCCGGGCGCGGATCCTGGCGCCCAAGGCGAACGAGGTCCAGCTGCAGATCAACGGCATTCTGTTCCCGATGACGCGCGATGCGGACGGGTACTGGACCGGGACGTCCACGCAGCCCTTCGACGAAGGCAACCACTATTACGCGCTGGTCATCGACGGCGCCGAGGTGCCGGACCCCGCCAGCAAGTTTCTTTTCGGCTCGGGCGCCGAGCGCACCCAGATCGAGCTCCCGGCCCATGACCAGGACAAATATGCCCTCCGCGACGTGCCGCACGGTCAGGTGCGGGAGCTGTACATCCATTCCAACGTGACCGGCGGCCAGCGGCACCTGTTTGTCTATACGCCGCCGCAGTACGACGACGACCTGACGGTCCGGTATCCGGTGCTGTATCTCCAGCACGGCTACACGGAGAACGAGACGGGATGGAGCCGCCAGGGCCGCTGCGGCTGGATCCTGGACAACCTGCTGGCGGACGGGAAATGCCTGCCTTTCATCGTCGTGATGGAAAACGGGGAAGTGACGAAGCGCTTCTCGCCGGAGTCGCGGACCGACGGCTCGATGAACGAGGCGGCTTTCGTGCGCTTCCCGGCCATCCTGCTGCAGGACGTGATCCCGTATATTGATTCCCATTTCCGGACGCTCGCCGATGCCGGCCACCGCGCCCTGGCGGGCCTTTCCATGGGCGGGATGCAGACGCGCATCATCGGCCTGGCCCACTCCGACGTGTTCTCCCAGATCGGCCTGTTCAGCGGGGGAGTCATCTCCGAAAAAGACCTGCAGGACAATCCGAATTTCCTGAAGAACAACAAGCTGACCTTCGTCAGCTATGGCAGCCGGGAGGTGGAGACCCCGCGCGGACAGCATCCGAAGGAGGTTGTCGCCGCCGTCCGGGCGAAAGGCCTGAACGCCTGCTACTACGAATCGCCCCTGACCGCCCACGAGTGGCAGACCTGGCGTCGCAGCCTCTACGAATTCGCGCAGATTCTTTTCCGGTAATTATTCCGCCTGGGATTCCTTCTCGAGGACCGTGTAGGCGACTTTGCCGACGAGCGTCGTCGGCAGCGAGTCGCGGAACTCGATTTCGGTCGGGAGGGCGTACTTGGCGATGTGGGCCTTGCAGTGCTTCATAATGGAGTCGCGCATGGCCTCGTCGGCCTGGCAGTTTTCCTTGAGCACCACGAATGCCTTGACGCGCTGCATCTTCAGCGGGTCACGCACGCCGATGACGCAGCTGCGCTGCACGGCGGGATGGCCTTCGATGATGTTCTCCAGTTGGGAAGGATAGACGTTGTAGCCGCTCGTGACGATCATCCGCTTCATCCGCTGGCTGAAGTACACGAAGCCTTCGTCGTCCATCCGGCCGAGGTCGCCGGTGTGGAGCCAGACGTGGCCGTCGGGGTGGGTCTGGAGCGTCTGGGCGTTCTCCTCCTCGTGACCGATGTAGCCGAGCATCATCGACGGGCCGGTGAGGCAGATTTCGCCTTCCTCGCCGTAGGGGAGGGTCTCCTGGGTGCCAGGCTTGCAGATCTTGAAATAGGTGTCGGGGAAGGGGATGCCGATGGAGCCTTCCTTTTCCTTGTTGTATGGCGTTAAGCAGCAGGCGGTGACGCATTCGGTGGTGCCGTAGCCCTCGCGCACGCGGATCGTGGCCTTGTGGGCGGCCAGGAAGGCGTCGAACTTCTTCTTCAGCTCGATGGTGAGGGAGTCGCCGCCGGAGAAGACGCCGCGCAGGCAGCCCAGGTCGGCGCCGTCCAGGTAGCGGTTGCGGGTGATGGCCTCGAAGAGCGTGGGGACGCCGGCGATGAAGTTGGGTTTCGTCCTGCGGATGAGCTTGGCGTAGCTCTTTACGTTGAAGCGGGGGACGAGGATGGAGGTACCGCCGATGAACATCAGCGTATGGATGCAGACGCCGAGGCCGAAGCCGTGGAAGACGGGCATCGCGGCGAGCATCTTGGAATGGTGGACCTCCTGGTTGGCCATGTTGGCGGTCTGCCAGGCCAGGGCGTTGAAGTTCAGGTCGCTGAGCATAATGCCCTTGGTCGTGCCGGTGGTGCCGCCGGAGAAGAGGACCACGGCTTCGGTGCGGTAGTCCTTGTCCGCGACGTAACCGCCGGTCACGCTTTCGCCCAGTTTCAGGAAGGCTTTCCATTCGAGGTCTTTCTCCCCGGTGACTTTCGGGAACTTGCGTTCGGTCATCAGGCGCTGGCCGAGGCTCAGGGGGAACGCCAGTTCGTCAGAGGCGTGGCAGACGAGGACCCGCTCGATGGGGCGCTGCTTTCGGACTTCCTGGAATTTGGCGTAGAACTGGTCGAGGGTGACGGCGAGGCTACAGTTGCCTTCGTTCATATAGAAGGCCAGCTCGGAGACGGCGGACAGGGGATGGACCATCGTCGGGATGGCGCCGATCCGGTTGAGGCCGTAGAGACAGAAAACGGCCTGCGGCACGTTCGGGAGGCACACCAGGACGCGCTGGCCGGCCCGGACGCCGAGGGCGTGGAAACTGCGGGCCACGAGGTCGGTCTGTTCGGCCAGGCGGGTGTAGGAGGTGGCTTTGCCCATAAAGGTCAGGGCCGGGAAGTCGCCTTCCATCGCCGCCCGCTCGAGGACGGCCCCGGACATTGTCTTTTCGCTGTAGTTCAGGTTGGGTTTGACTTCCCCGTAGCTGGAGAGCCACGGCGTGGCGACATTGTTCAGCTTGTATTCCATTGGTTTAGGTTACTCGATGTCGATGGGTGTATTTGCCGGAAGGTCAAGAAGTTCCGGATGTTCGAAGATTTTGCGCACGAGGCGGAGGGTCTTGGCGAAGTAGTAGCCGTCGGCGATGCGCTCGTCGACGGTGAGGCCCAGTTTGATGGTGTTGCGCATCTCGTAGCTGCCGTCCTCCTGATAGAAGGGGCGCATCTTCTTCTGGCCGATGACCACGAAGAAGGAGATGGTGCCCCAGTTGAAGAGGTGGTGGTAGTCGGCGTTCATCTTGATGGAGCCGAGGTTGGAGATGTAGACGCTGGAGTAGCAGGGGTCGTCGGCCGCGAGGGACTTGGGGTAGATGCCATAATATTCCAGCTTCTTCAGGGTCCAGGCGAGGATGCGCCAGGCGAAACGGGGCAGGTGGCTGAGGAACTTCAGCATATCGTCCACGCCGACGCCGGCCTTGTCCGAGCGGACCTTGGTCACGAATTTCTGGACATAGGTGTGGACCTGCTCCATCGGGGATCCGCCTTCCGGATCCAGGACGAATTTGGCCATCGCCTCTTCGCCTTCGTCGGAGAACTTGCGCTTCACGTTGAAGGCGACCTGGATCTGCCTGCGCTCATAGAAATGCCCGCCCGCGATGAAATAATTCATCTTGGGGCGCAGCAGGATGGCTTTCGCCAGCGCCGCGGCGATAAAGTGGAACCAGGTATACTTGAATTCGGGTTGGCCGGCGTTCTTGGCTGCGAGGTACTTGTCCACCTCCGTCAGGTCCATCACTTCGCCCAGGACGGCTTCGTTTTCGATGCGTGAGCCGAACGTGTACGGCATCATCACGTGGACGGGGTCCAGCCCGCGGAGCCGGTAGGCATCCCAGCGGTCGCCCCACGCCTTTTTGCGTTTATTCATTCGGTATAGGTCTTAATTACAGGCGGCAAAGATAGGAAAAAATTCCTATACGCCGTTTATTTGCCGCTGTAACGGCCTGCGAAGAGGATTGCACCAGTGCTGGTCTCGGCGATGAGGTAGAGGAACGGGTGGTCGGCGTGGAAGCTTACGGGGCCCTCGCCTCCGATGGAGGTATTCTTGCGCATACCGCCGATCGAGATGGCGGCGGCTTCGGAACCTTCTTCATCCACCTTGATCACGGCATCCTGCTGGACGAAATCCAGATACGCGGGAACCTTCGACATGGCGCTGAAGTCCGCGGCAGGGGAGAAGGCGAGGGGCATCCCCATCGCGGCGAGGATCTCGCTCAGCTCGATGTGGAACTTCGTCTCGAAGCGGGGAAGCGCAAGGTCGACCTGGCGCTCCGGCATACTGACAAGATTCGGGTCGCCGATGGCCTTCAACGCTTTGACAACGTCCGAAACGGTATTCTTTCCGCGGGGGAGCAGGATCAGCATCGCGTAGGCGCCGTTGCCGTAACCCAGGCGGACGGCCTGGTACTGGTCGTTCTCCGTGTAGGGGAGTTGGGCGGACTGGTGCATCATCTTGACCTTCGACGCTTTTCCGGCCTCGTCGGTGAAAGACTCTTCGTCCGTGTTGCTTTTGTCAAAGGGGTTGCTCCATTTGCTCTTGAAATACAGCGCGTTCATCAGGAAAGCCAGCATATCCGGGCTGACCTGGTCCTCTTCCAGGACTTTCGGAATCAGGCCTTCGGTATGGTCGCTGCACCAATTGTTGATTTTCTTCACCGTCCCCTTCGCGTCGCCGAAATCCATGGCGGAGACCTGCGCCTCGTAGTAATTCGTCACGGTTTTCTTGTAACTGTCCAGCAGGGAGACGTCCTTGTTGACCGCGATCGCGTTCGCGATTTTCAGCGTCGTCGCCTTGTCCAGCGCCGGCAGCTGCTGCAGCAGGCTCCGGCAGAACTCGTTCACGTCCGAGGTTTCGCCTGCGCCATAGCCGAGCACCTGGCAGATCTGGTCCGCGGTCGTGCCTTTCGCCCCGCTCAGGATCATTCCCAGCAGGAACTGCATACTCAGCGGGGAGACGACATAACTGCCCTTCTCCGACGCATTGATCCTGTCAAGGTAATCCAGGGAAAAGTGCGAGCCCTTGGAAACATATTGGCGCCCCTTCAGCGAGAGCTCCACCTCCCGATAAGGGTTGTCTTCGGGATCATCGGTATGGAGGGAGCCGCTGCAGGCGGAGGCGGCCGCAAGGAGCGTCACCGCGGCGAGGAGAGAGAGGTAATACTTCGCTTTCATACGATAAAGATGCACTTTTCTGATACAAAGTTGCAAAGAAAGCAGGAGAATTGCGATATTTAAGGGATGAAAAAAATGATGGTTTTGGCTGTGGCTGCGGCGCTGGCGCTGCTCGCGGCCGGCTGCGGGAGTGGGGAGAGGTCCGAGTTGACCCTGCATTACGATGCTCCTGCCGCTTTTTTCGAGGAGGCGCTGCCCCTGGGGAACGGGCGCCTCGGGGCGATGGTGTATGGAGGTACCGGGGATGAGCGTATCTCCCTGAATGATATTACTTTATGGACGGGAGAGCCCGACCGAGGGCCGGAGCATCCCGATATGTCGCTGGAGACGGTGACGCCGTGGGGGGAGGCCTCGCAGTACGTGGCGCAGGTCCGCGCGGCGCTCGACGCCGGGGATTATCCTGCGGCGGAGCGGCTCCAGCGCCGGCTGCAGGGCCATTTCAGCGAGAACTACCAGCCGCTGGGGACGCTCTGGCTGCGTCACGCCGGGGGCGGGGAGATTACTGGGTACCGGCGCGCGCTGGACATTTCGGAAGCGACCGCCGAGGTCAGCTACCGGCGCGACGGGAAGGCCTACGCCGCGGAGTATTTCCTTTCCGCGCCGGATTCGGCGCTGGTCGTGCGCCTCTATTCCGAGGCGCCGATGGAGCTGACGCTGGACCTGGAGATCCCGCATCCGCATACTGTGGTCGCCGAGGGGAACCGGCTCAGCGTCGACGCGTACCTGGCCTGGCATTCCTATCCTTCCTATCATCAGCTCGGGCCGGAACGGTTCGATCCGGAGAGGGGCATCCATTTCCGGACGATCCTGCAGGTGGAGACGGACGGCGCCGTGGCCGCCGGGGACGGGGTGCTGCGCCTGAGCGGCGCGAAGAAGGCGGTCCTCCGCCTGGTGAGCGCGTCCTCCTTCAACGGGTTCGACAAGGATCCGGTACTGGAGGGTCGGCCGTACCGGGCGCTGGCGGAGGCGCAGGCCGACGCCGTGGCGGCGAAGAGCTACAACGCCCTGCGGCGGGCCCACACGTTCGATTACAGGACCTTCTTCGACCGCGTGTCGGTCGACCTCGGGCGCACGGACCCTTCCGTCCGGGTGCTGCCGACGGACGTCCAGCTGAAACGCTATGCCGACACGGGGGAGGCGAACCCGGAGCTGGAGGCGCTGTACTTCCAGTACGGCCGCTACCTGCTGATCAGCTGCTCGCGGACGAAGGGCGTTCCGGCGAACCTACAGGGCCTCTGGAACGAGAGCCTGACGCCGCCGTGGAGCTGCAACTATACCGTCAACATCAACCTCGAGGAGAACTACTGGCCCGCGGAGGCCGGTGCGCTGCCGGAGATGCACGAGGTGATGCTGGACTTCCTGCGGAACCTGTCCGCGACCGGCGCCCGGACGGCGTCGAACTTCTACGGCGTCGAAAACGGCTGGGCGGCGGGCCACAATTCGGACATCTGGGCGATGAGCAATCCTGTCGGCCTCGGCACCGGCGACCCGAACTGGGCGGACTGGCCGATGGGCGGGACCTGGCTCAGCACGCATATCTGGGAGCATTACCTGTTTACCCGCGATCGCGACCGACTCGCGGCGGACTGGCCGACGCTGAAGGGCGCGGCGGAGTTCTGCCTCGACTGGCTGGTCGAGAAGGACGGGGAGCTCATCACGTCCCCGGCGACCTCGCCGGAGAACTACTACGTCAATGACGCGGGCTTCCGCGGCGCGACGCTGTACGGCGGGACGGCAGATCTCGCGATGGTGCGCGAGTGTCTGGAGGACGCTGCCGCGGCAGCGGAGCTGCTCGGCGAGGCGGACTTCGCCGCCCGCGCCCGGGCGACCGTCGCGCGCCTCC
>LUZF01000002.1 GCA_001602865.1 Bacteroidales bacterium Bact_14 | reverse complement strand
GGCAACGAGCGCGCGAAGCTCGCCCTCAAGATCTTCACCCACGACGTGATCAAGATCATCGGTTCCTACATCGCGGAAATGGACGGCGTCGACCTGATCGTCTTTACCGCCGGCATCGGCGAGAACAACCCCCGCCTGCGCCGCCGCGTCTGCGAGAACTTCGACTACGTGGGCCTGAAGTTCGACTTCGACGCCAACGCCGCCCCCGGCGAGGACAAGATCATCTCCGCCCCGGATTCCAAGGTCAAGGTCGTCGTCGTATCCACGAACGAGGAGCTCGTCATCGCCCGCGACACGATGCACCTCGTCCTCGGCAATGAAGAATAACACAAAAACCATAACCCAAAATGATTACCACTTTTTCAGACGTATTTGAGACTTTAAAGTCCAAAGGTATCTGCAAGCGCCTGGTAGGCGCCTGGGCCGTTGATTCCCATTCCATCGAGGCCATCAGCCTGGCCGTGGACAAAGGCTTTGTCAAAGCGACCCTCGTCGGTGACGAGGCGATGATCAAGTCGGTCTGCGACGACCTCAGCATCGATGTCGCCAAGTTCGAGATCGTCCACAACCCCAATGAGCTGAAGGCGGTTGCGCAGGCGGTCCAGCTCGTCCACGACGGGCAGGGCGATGTCCTGATGAAGGGCCTCTGCTCGACGGACAAGTTCCTCCGCGCCATCCTGAACAAGGAGACCGGCCTCCTGCCGGCGAAGGGCCTCCTGAGCCACGTCGGCGTCATCGAGAACCCGAACTACCACAAGCTGATTTTCATCACCGACATGGCCGTGATCCCCGCGCCGGAGTTCCGCCAGAAGGTGAAGATGACCGGTTTCATCGTGGATGTGGCCCATTCCTTCGGCATCGAGAAACCGAAGGTGGCCTTCATCGCCGCTTCCGAGCAGATGCTCGATTCGATGCCCGCCTGCATGGAAGGCTCGATGCTCGCCAAGATGTGCGACCGCGGCCAGATCAAGGGCTGCATCGGTGACGGTCCGCTCGCGCTGGACGTCGCGATCGACCAGGAGTCCGTGGAAATCAAGAAGCTCAAGAGCGAAGTCGCCGGCGACGCCGACTGCCTCGTCTTCCCGAACATCGAGTCCGCGAACGTCTTCTGGAAGACCAACTCCAAGCTCGCCAAGGATGTCCGCCAGGCCGGTATGCTCGTCGGCACGACCGCCCCTTGCATCCTCGCCAGCCGCGCCGACAGCGTCGACACCAAGCTCAACTCCATCGCCGAAGCGGTCATGTTCGTCAACCGCTAATCGCGTCAGGGTACAATTATCCCCCTTGAAACGTCGCTACGCGACCCCTCCCGAAGGGCCCCTCCCTCTTATAGTGCCGAGGGTGGCATAGTTTCAAGGGGGATAATTGTACCCTGACGCGTCGCGCTTATTCGAAGAAGAAGTCGCGGTGGGGGAGAAAGCGGGAGTAGTCGCGGCGGAGGTCGTGGAAGAGGAGTCCGGTCTGGGAGGATTGGCGGTTGCCGCGGTAGGTGCTGGTGTTGAGGACCATGATCCAGCATTCGCCGTCGGGGTAGTACTTGATGAGGGCGCTGGTGCCGGAGAAGGAGCCGGTGCGGGTCCATTCGCCGGTTTCCTTGGTGTCGTTCCAGCCGAGGGAGTAGGTCTGGTCGTCGAACCATTCGGTCATATCGGCGACGCGGTCGAAGGAGATGATGTCCGGGACTTCGCTGCGGCCGTCGATGGTGGCGACGAAGCGGAGGAGCTCGGGGATGGAGGCGACCCAGGCGCCGGCGCCGAGGAGGCCGTGGATGTCGTTGCCGCCGTAGCAGCGCTCGACCAGCTGGCCGCTGTTGTCATAGCAGGGGACGGCTATCTCGTTGGAGGGCAGGTAGTAGCGGGTCTCCGTGGGGTATTTCCCTTCGTAGAAATTGCGGGCGAGGTGGAACTCGTGGCAGCCGGCGGGGTGGAGCACGTTTTCCTGCATCCATTCCTCGTAGGGGCGGCCCGTGACCTTTTCGATGACGAGGGTCAGGATCAGGTAGCCGAGGTTGGAGTATTGGGGCGTCGTGCCCGGGACGTAGGTCAGGTTCTGCCGCAGGACGGCCTTGAGGAGGACGTCCGGGGTCGGCGGAAGCGCCCAGCCGTGCTGCTGCATCAGCGTGCGGGTCGAGAACATCGGATCCGGGACGCGCGAGGAGAAGCCTCCTTCGTGGCGGAGCAGGTGCTCGACGGTGATGCGCTCGTATTTCTTGTCGCGGTAGCAGTCGTTGAATTCTTTCAGGATGCCGTCGGGGCCGAAGACCTTGTCGTCGATCGACAGGCTGCCGCGGTCCACGAGGACCATAATGCCGGTGGCGGTGATGAGTTTAGAGACGGAGGCGAGGCGGAAGAGGGTGTTGGGGGCGACGGGAACGCCCTTGTCGGCCTCTCCGTAGCCTTTGGCGTAGACGAGGGAGTCGCGGCGCATAATGGCCAGGGAGGCGCCGTGGATGTGGTTGTTCCGCAGATAGCGGGCCACGGCGGCGTCCAGGCCCCGCAGGTCCGCGGTGTCGGAGAGTTCGTTGGTCAGGGTCTCGTTGAGGATGACGGGGATCTTGGGGGCGGGGGGCTCCGGCGCGGCGTGGGAGGCGGAGCGGAGCCAGAGGCCCGCGGCCAGGACCGCGAGGGACCCGGCGGCGACGAGCAGCACGGTCAGGCGCTTCCGCGTCATACCGGGAAGCCGCTCCGGCGGGCGAAATCGATGATGAAATCGGCGGTGCCTTCGATGCCGAGGAGGGAGGTGTCCAGGCACAGGTCGTAGTTGGATGCGACGCCCCAGTTCCTGAACGTGAAGAAGTTGTAGTAGTTCTCGCGCTCCTTGTCCTCGCGCTGGCAGATGGCTTCGGCCTGCGCTTCATCGACGGAGCGGCGCTCCGCGATGTACTTGCGCCGCAGCCCGAGCGGGCAGCTCAGGAAGACGTTGAGGCAGCGCCGGTCGCGGAGGACGTAGTCCGAGGCGCGGCCGAGGAAGATCGCGGGGCCCTGGGCCGCAAGGTCGCGGATGACCTCGCTCTGGATGCGGAACACCTCGTTGTCATCGATGCCGCTGTTGCTGAAGAAACTGAAGAAGCGCTTCTTCTCGTCCTTGCGGCGGAAGACCTCCGGGCTGTAGCCGCTCTTCTTCGCGGCGGCGATGATCAACTCCTTGTCATAGACGGGGATGCCCAGCTTTTCGCCGATGGCGGCGGCTACGCGGCGGCCGCCGCTGCCGTACTGCCTTCCGATGTTGATGATGAGGGGGTTATCCATAGGGCTAGATGTTGCTGCCAAGGATG
Organism: Bacteroidales bacterium Bact_14; assembly: GCA_001602865.1. GTDB lineage: Bacteria > Bacteroidota > Bacteroidia > Bacteroidales > UBA932 > Cryptobacteroides. Next base: position 42,865 of record LUZF01000002.1, on the reverse strand, counting down.
TCCGGTTCGTCGCCGTCCCGGAGTTTGGCGAGTTTTCTGAAAAGTCGGATGATGAAATACGCGGAAAAGAGGACGGACAGGGTGTCCGAAATCGGGAAACTCAGCCAGACACCCGTCTCGGCGAGGAAATCCGGCAGGATGTAGATCAGCGGAACGAGGAACAGGAGCTGCCGGCTCAGGGACAGGAAAATGGAGATTTTCACCATCCCGAGGCTCTGGAAGAGGCTGGAGGCCACGATGCCGAAGCCGACCAGGGCGACGCCGGCGTTCATGATGCGGATGCCGTGGGTGGCCATCCGGCGGAGTTCCGGGTCGTTGGTGAAGATGCCCACGGCGGCGCCGGGGATCAGTTCCGAGATGAGGAAGCAGACCGTGGTGATCAGGACGGCCCATTTCGCCGTCAGGGTGAAGACCTGGCGCACACGGGTGTACTGGCGCGCGCCGTAGTTGTATCCGGCGATCGGTTGCATTCCCTGGTTGAAGCCCATCACGATCATAATGAAGATGAAGGTGATGCGGTTGATGATGCCGTAGGCGCCGATGGCGAGGTCGCCGCCGTACTTGCCGAGCTGCTGGTTGATGAAGATGGCCACGATGCAGGCGGCCGCATTCATCAGGAACGGTCCCAGGCCGATGCTGAGGGAGGATTTGGCGATGCGCCAGTCGAGCCGGAACAGCGGCCGCGGGAAATGGAGGAAGCTGTTCCTGTCCAGGAAGAAGCGGAAGGAATAGGTGAGCGCCATCATCTGGCAGAGGATGGTCGCGAGCGCGGCGCCCTGGATGCCCATCTTCAGCCCGAAGATGAAGATCGGGTCGAGGATGGCGTTGGATGTTACCGTGAACAGCGTGAGTCCCATCGCCGTTTTGGGATGCCCGGCGGCGCGGAGGGCACCGTTGAAGCCGAAGTAGAGGTGCGTGAAGACATTGCCCAGCAGGATGATGGTCATATACTTCGAGGCGAAGGGGAGGGTATTGTCGCTGGCCCCGAAGAAGCGGAGGATGGGCTCGAGGAAGATGAGGGCGAAGGTGGTGAAGGTGATACCGATGGCGACGTTGAGGGTCAGCACGTTGCCGAGCACCTTGCCTGCGGTCTCGTAGTTCTTCTGGCCCAGCATCACGGAGATCAGCGTCATTGCGCCGACGCCGACGAGGGTCCCGAGGGCGGCGGACAGGTTCATCAGCGGGAAGGAGACGGCGAGGCCGGAGATGGCGTAGGAGCCGACGTCCTTGATGTGGCCGATGTAGACGCTGTCGACGATGTTATACAAAGAAGCCGCAGTCTGGGCGATGATGCCCGGGACTGCGTACATCTTCAGGAGTTTCCCGATTCCAAGGGTTCCGAGCTGGGTCGGAGCCGCACCTGCGCCTGCTGCCATCGTCCGTTAGTTCTCTTTCTTCCGTACGATCTCGAAGTCGAAACGCAGGGGGGCGTAAGCAGGGATGGACGTGCCCTGGGCGGAGTTGCCGTAGCCGAGGGCGGCGTAGAAGACGGCCGTCCCTTTCTCGCCGAGGTGCATCGTGGTCATCGCATAGCCGAAGCCGTAGATGGCGCCGGAGTTGCTGGTTGTGATCGTAACGTCTTTGTAATCACCGGAGATGCTGGTTACGTACATCGGCTCGTAGGTCTTCGTCGCATCGTAGAGGCCGTAGCGCTTGGCGGTGTCCTTGATCGTCGTGTCGAAGACGTGGCCGTTCAGCAGGCGGCCGGTGTAGTTGACGTAGATGACGTCGTTGGCCTCCCACTTGTCCGTGTTCTTGGGGGCCTGGGTCTGGATATAATAGTAGCCGTAGAGGGTCGAGTCCACCTTGTGGAGGTGGGTCTCCATATAGCGCTCGATCTCCTTGATCTGATAGGCTTCCAGATCATACACGGCGTCCACGACGCGGACGTCGTACATCAGGTGGGAGCCGCTCTCGTTCTTGTAGTAATCCTCCGGGTCGGAATAGCGGGTCGTTCCCGTCAGCCAGCCGGGGACGGCGACCTTGCGGCGGCCGCCCACGCGCATCGTGGAGAGGGCTTCGTCCAGGCCGGGGCAGACCGTGTAGCGGCCGTAGGAATCGGCGTTGAGGCGGTCGGCGACAACCGGGCCGTAGTAGGTCGATTCGGAGTAAGTGCCGAGGCGGCGGGCCGTCGTTTCGCAGGTCGTCGAGGCGATGTTGCCGTCGAGGTCGGAGACGGTGTATTCGATGTAGACGTACGGGTGATCCAGGACATCGCCGACGAGCGCGCCGGTGCCGGGTTCATCTTCGATGATGCGGCAGCCGAGCTCCGTCTCCGCGGAGGTGGGGGCGTTGACCTGGACCCAGGCGTCGAAAAGTTTCTTGGAAGTGAGGTTGGCGGGAAGCGAATAGCTTTTTGCGCAGGAGGCCGCGAGGACCGCCAGGGCCAGGATTCCGATGGTATTTCTAAGCTTCATCTGCTGTTACTTGTTCTCAATGTCGATGACCCAAATGTGATAGGCCAGGGCTGACCCTGCAGGAATCGTGCCTTGGACCTTCCTGCCATAGCCCAATTTACCATTAAATAGGATGAGGCACTCCTCGCCGGGACGGACGCCGACCAGGCCGCGGCGCAGGCCCTCGAGGAGCTGGCCGCCGGAGAGGTCCGCCACCTGGACGGAGTAACGGTCTTCGCCGGAGAGGCCCGACCAGCCCGCGCTCTGCGCCACGTCTTCGTTGTTCGTGGCGAAGAGGGTCGACAGGCTGCCCGTGAAGACGTAGCCGGCATAGTAGAAGGCAACGGTGCCGCCGTCGCGCAGCACTTCGCCGCTGCCTTCGCGGACCACCAGCCGCGCGGTGTCGTTCTCGAACGACGCCCGGCTTCCCTCGATCTTGCTGAGCTGGTCCGAGACGTACTTCTCGATCTGCGCATCCTGGTTGAGGTAGGTCAGGGCGATGCCTTCCTTGGCGCAGGAGGCGGCTGCGCAGACGAGGACGACGAGGGCCAGTATGGGGTTAATCTTCATTCAGGTAGGGCTTTGTATGCGTTTCAATGTAGGCGGCGGCATCGGCGGGCGTCGGGATGTCGGCTGGGAAGAAGAGCTTGCCGCCGGCGGCCTGCTCGTGGCCTCCGCCGTGGAACTGTTCCATCGCGCAGCGGTTCGCGGAGCAGCCCCGCTTCGTGCGGATGGACACGCGGAAGAGGTCTCCCTCCTGGCGGAGGAACACGCTCATCCGGACCTGCGCCAGCGACAGGGGAATGTTGACCAGGCCTTCCAGTTCGCCTTCGCGGATGTCGAAATCGGCGGCCGTCTGCGCGTCGAGGACCATATAGGCGAGGCCGTTCGGCAGCAGGACCAGTTTCTTGTCGAGCATATGGCCGATCAGCCGGAGGCGGTTTTCGCGGAAGCTGTGGTAGAGGTGCTCCAGGATGGTTTCCCGGTCGGCGCCGGCCGCCAGCAGCTCCGAAGTCGCCTCCAGGGTCGAAGGGTAGACGGAGTTGGCGAAGTTGTTGGTGTCGGTCGTGATGCCGGTCATCAGGGCGTCCAGGCTGCGCCTGGGCAGGTTCCGGGCGAGGCCGCCGCTCTGGGGGAGCGTCAGCAGGAGCTGGAACAGCAGTTCGCTGGCGGACGAGATTTCCGTGCGGGAGAAACACAGGCTGAAGGCCTCCCGGTCGGGGTTGAGGTGATGGTCGACCAGAACCTTTTCGGCGGCGGAGGCGCGTAGGGCTTCCTCCATCCCGCCGGCGCGGTTGAAGGCGTTGAAATCCAGGGCGATGATGAGGTCGCTGCCGGCGATCCAGCGCGTGGTTTCGTGGGGATCCTTCTCCCAGACCAGGGCGCGGTCGCGGACGCCGTCGAAGAGGAAGTCCACCGGGTCCGGCCAGGGAGTCGGGTACAGGACCTTCACGGCGCGCTTGCCGCAGTTCTCCTCCAGGAAAGAAAGGAGGGCCAGCGTGCTGCCCACGGCATCCCCGTCGGGATGCGTGTGGGTCACGAGCGCGATCTGCCTCGCGCGGATGATGAATTCCGGGAACCTGTCCTCCATACGCTGGATTTTTCGAATGCAAATTTACAAAGAATATTGCATTTCATAAATGAATTTTTTAACTTTGTCCGACGCATCGAATTATAATAAATTCTAGAATATGAACGGAATTCTCAAAAAACTTTTGACCTGGCTGGTGCTTCCCGCCATCATCGTGCTGCTCGTTTGGGTGAATGTCTCCAGCATCATGCAGCCTGTTAAGTTCAACAAGGAGAAAGCCCAGCGCGAGAAAGTCGCCATCCAGAACCTGAAGGACATCCGTGACCTCGAGGTCGCCTTCAAGAGTGTCCACAACCGTTTCACCGCTTCCATCGACTCCCTGGCCGATTTCTACAAGAACGGTGAGATGGAGGTCGTGATGCAGATCGGCTCCCAGGATGACTCCCTCGCCGTGTCCCATACCGAGGCCGTCAAGAAAGCCAACCGCGGCATTACCGCCGAGAAACTGTATGAGATGTATCAGAAGGGCGACCAGAACCTCGTGTTCAGCGTCAAGAACAAGGTCCCCGTCAAGACCAGCCTCTTTACCGACCGCGACGATTTCAACCCGGACCTCCTGAAGAACATTCCGTTCTCCGACGGCGAACCTGTCCAGATGGACGCGGTGATCAAGACCGTTTCCGGTGTCCAGGTGCCTCTGTTCGAGGCCAAGATGCCTTACAAGTCCCTCCTGAAGGGAATGGACAACCAGCTGCGGATCAACCTCGATGCCGAGAGAAGGGACCAGAACAAGTACGAAGGTCTCCAGGTCGGCAGCGTGACCGCCCCGAACAACAACGCGGGCAACTGGGAGTAGTATAATGACTCAAATACCTAAATGCACCTTGGTGCCGACTCGTTTCTACGATGAGAAGGACCCAAGGTGTTTTCTTTCAGAGGTTTTCCCCCTCGGGGAGGACGAGGCCGTGGCAAGCGCGGCCCTGCCTGCGTATGATTCCGTGCTCGTCTATGTCCCCGGCGGGAAGGAGCCTCCGGAGCTGCTGACGCTGCTGCAGGCGTTGCCGGGGATCCCGGAGCATTACCGGATCGCCGCGGCCTGGCAGGACGGCTGCCTGAGTTTCGCCGTCGCGGCGGGGGAGCAGCTGCTGTTCGCGAACGTGTTCCCGGCGCCGGAGTTCGTGACCGCCGAGTATTACATCTTCGCGGTGATGAAGTCGCTGCAGCTGAATCCGGAGGTGACGACCCTGTATTTCCGGACGCCCCTGAAAGAGGCGGAGGAGATTTCCCTCTGCCGGTATTTCAAGTCCGTGGAGTCGTTATGAGGATTATCGGGGGCAGGCTGAAGGGGCGGAGCATCCTGCCGCCGGCCGGGTACAAGGCGCGTCCGACGACCGACTTTGCCCGCGAAGGCCTGTTCAATGTCCTGAACAACGAATACGAATTCGAGGACCTCAAGGTGCTGGACCTCTTCGGCGGGACCGGCGCCGTCGCCTTCGAGTTCGCTTCCCGGGGAGCCGCCCGGGTCCTGAGCGTCGAGATGGCGCGCGAGAATGCGGCCTTCATCAAGGCGGAGGCCGCCCGTCTCGGCCTGGACGCCGTCACGGTCGTCCGGGACAACGTATTCGACTTCCTGCCGCGCTGCGCGCAGAAGTTCGACCTGGTGTTCGCCGATCCGCCCTATGCGACGGAGGGGCTGGAGTCCTTCCCGGACCGGGTGTTCGAAGCGGACATCCTCTACCCGGAGCGCTACCTCGTCCTGGAACACGGGGATGAACATTCCTACACGGACCATCCGTACTTCGTCAAGGAAAAGGTGTACGGCCGCGTCCATTTCTCTTTCTTTGAAAAACATTAAACAAGATGCATATGAAAACACGCAGCATTCTTCTGATCCTCGCGGCGCTTGCGCTGGGCCTGGTTTCCTGCAAGCAGGAGCCCGTGACCGGCTGGGCCCCGGCCGGAGACAACATCAAGACCCGCTGGGCGGCGGAAGTCTCCCCGGCGAATGTCCACCCGGAGTACCCGCGCCCGCAGATGGTCCGTTCCGACTGGAAGTCGCTGAACGGCCTCTGGGACTATGCCATCACCCCGATCGCCGCGACCGCGATGCCGGAAGCGGACGGCCAGATCCTCGTCCCCTTCTCCGTGGAGTCCGCCCTGTCGGGCGTCGGCCGCACGGTGACTCCGGACGACGCACTCTGGTACAGCACCTCCTTCGAGATTCCGCGCGCCTGGAAGGGCAAGCGGGTGCTGCTCCATTTCGACGGCGTCGACTGGAAGGCCGAAGCCTCCATCAACGGCATTCCGCTGGAGACCCATACCGGCGCCTATACCGCGTTTGAATATGACATCACGCCGTACCTGGAGAATGGCGGGCAGAAGCTCGTCCTCAAGGTTTCCGATGCGACCGACATCACCGAATTCCAGCCCCACGGCAAGCAGGTACTCCACCCGAGCGGCATCTGGTACACCGCGGTGACCGGCATCTGGAAGAGCGTCTGGCTCGAGCCGGTGGCCGAGAGCCGCATCGTGGACTACGATGTCGTCTCCGACATCGACAACGCCTCGCTGAGCGTCAGCGTTGCGACCGACGCCCTCCGGGGCGGCGACCAGGTCCGCGTCGAGCTGCTCGACGGCGCCGTCGGCTACTCGACGGAGAAGCCTTCCCGCAAGGTCCTGGCGAGCGGGGAAGCGGCCGGCAGCAAGAACGTCGAGGTCAAGCTCAGCGTGCCGGATATGCAGCTTTGGAGCCCGGATTCCCCGTACCTCTACGGCCTGCGCCTCAGCATCGTCCGTAACGGCAAGGTGGTGGACAAGGTGGACGCCTACACCGCGATGCGCAAGATCTCCAAGGAGCGCGACGCCGAGGGCCATCTGCGCCTGGCGCTGAACAACGAGTTCCTCTTCCAATATGGCCCGCTGGACCAGGGCTGGTGGCCGGACGGCCTCTATACGCCGCCGACTGACGAAGCGATGCGTTACGACATCGAGCAGACCAAGGCCCACGGCTTCAATATGATCCGCAAGCACATCAAGGTCGAGCCCTTCACCTGGTTCTACGCCTGCGACCAGCTCGGCGTGCTCGTCTGGCAGGACATGCCGTCCTTCACCGACAACCGCAGCAGCCACTGGAAGACGCGTGCGTATGCGACGCGCGAGGATGACAGCAAGGTCACCGACGAGGCGAAAGCCAATTATTATAAGGAATGGAGCGAGATCATGGCCCAGCTGAAGAAGTTCCAGAGCATCGTCGTCTGGGTCCCGTTCAACGAGGCCTGGTCGCAGTTCGATACTCCGGAAGTGGTCGATTTCACTTATGCCCAGGACCGCACGCGCCTCGTCAACATGGCCTCCGGCGGCAACTGGTTCGAGGGCGTCGGCGACATCCTCGACAGCCACAATTACCCCCACCCGGCCCTCCGCATCACCGATCCTGACATGGTCAACGTGCTCGGCGAGTACGGCGGTATCGGCTTCCCGGTGGAAGGCCATCTCTGGCAGAAGGACAAGAACTGGGGCTACGTCCAGTACAAGAGCGGCTCCGAAGTGACCGACGCCTATGTGGAGTACGCCGCGATGCTGGAAGACCTGGTGCGCGAGGGCTGCTCCGCGGCGGTCTATACCCAGACCACCGACGTCGAAATCGAGGTCAACGGCCTGATGACCTATGACCGCGAAGTCGTCAAGATGGATGTGGAGCGCGTCGCTGCCGCGAATCAGAAGGTAATCGACTGTATGTCCGAGTTCGCCGTGGCCGAGAACAAGGCCCGCGAGCTGGGCGGCGAATACACCAATTTCGTGCTGGACACCAAAGTCCTTGCGGAGAAGGGGGCCAGCGCTTCGGTTTTTTTTCACACCGACGGTAAGGGCGGCGGATACGAGGTCCTGCTCCACAACGGCCCGATAGACGGGACGCGCAAGACCGGCAGCCTCGCCTCCGTGCGCAACCTCTACCGTTCGCTCGCCGAAGACGGCGAATGGTTCGACCTGGAACTCGCCGTCCGCGGCAAGAACATTTCCGTGAAAGTGAACGGGACGGAGGTCGTCTGCTATACCGAGCCGGCGATCCCGTACCGCACTGCGAAGCACAACCGCCAGCTGCTCGGCAAGGGCGGCATCCGCATCGCCGGCGCGGAGGGAATCGTCCATTTCAAGGACCTCCACGTGAAGGCGCTTCCCGCGGATGCGACCAACCCCGATGCCAAAATGCCGCCGGTGGATGAGCAGAATGATGCCATCATCCGCCTCCAGCAGCAGGATTTCCCGGTGATCGACTATCACGTCCACCTCAAGGGTGACCTGACGAAGGAGATGGCCCACGCGATGTCGATGAATTATGGCATCAACTACGGCGTGGCCCCGAATGCCGGGGAAGGCGGCGTGGGTCGCATGCTCGCCAATGACGAGGAAGTGTATGCCTACCTGGATGAGGTGAAGGATATGCCGTTCCTCCGCGGCGTGCAGGGCGAGGGTCGCAAGTGGACCGCTACCTTCTCCCAGGAAGCCCTCGGCGCGTTCGATTACCTCTTCACGGATGCGATGACGATCATCGACCACAAAGGCCGCAACAGCCGCATCTACCGTGCGGAGGAAGTCCATTACGACGACATCGACAAGGAAGGTTATATGGAGCAGATCGTGAACCAGTCTGTCCTCATCCTGACCAACGAGCCCGCGGATATTTTCGCGAATCCGACATACATCCCGGAAGACATGCAGGCCGATTATGACAAGTACTGGACCCCGGCCCGCGTCGACCGCGTCCTGGACGTCCTCCAGAAGTACCAGATCGCCCTCGAGATCAATCCGCGCTACAAGATTCCAAGCCTGGATATCATCCGCAAGGCAAAGTCCCGCGGCATCAAGTTTACCTTCGGCACCAACAATGTCGACTCAAACTTCGGCCGCCTCGAGTACTGCGTCGAAGCCATCGAGAAATGTGGCATCACCGCCGACGACATGTGGTTCCCCTCCATGTCCATCCGCCGCACCCGCCCGGTCGTGATTTACAACCATTTTAAATAGAAACAAAAAGAGGCTGCCTAGGCAGCCTCTTTCAGTCTTTCAGCGTCCGCTAAAGTGTCGCAGGTACGATAAAGCATGCGACACCTGCGACGCAAATCCGTTCTCCTGCCCATAAATCGCTGCAGGTACCCCCATCATTTTCGCACCTGCGACACCCGATACTCGCGAAGCGACAGGGGGTTGAGATGGCCAGAGGCCACAACGCCTGCCTGGCTTTCAGGAAAATCTAGTAAAATAAAAAAGAGGCCCCCTGAACGCTCAGAGGGCCTCTTTTTTATTCATATTATCGATTACGGCTCGAATTCCTTTACGCAACGGACGCTACACGCCCAATACGAATCCTTATCCTGCATCGATCCATATAAGGATGAAGAGAGGTCGAAGGATCTGGAATACGCAGAGGTAGTCGTATACAGGTAGGCCCCTTCCCCTTGGTGATAATAATTAGTCGATCCATGGGCAAATGCACCGGCGGCAGGGTACCAGGCTGTGTGACCACCGTATGTGATTGTAGCACCGACGCCTGACTGCCATACGCCCTTGCCTGCAATCTGGGCTGTAAACTGAATCGGTTTCGGAACCTTCCAGCCCGGAGGGCAAGGGTCGAAGATGTTCTTGGAATCGGTATCCCATGTGGCACCACTGATGCCACCGGAGGAGACTGCGGTAGGGTTGGCAATGGTTCCGGCAAGTGACAGGCTTTCCAAAGTGGTCGTCGTGCGACTCCCCCTCCTGGCCACGGTCTGAGTTCTGCTTGAATTAACCTGATGCGGGAACGGATCCTTGCGGCCCCATTCATAGTACATACCGAAATCGAAGTAATAATCCGTCCGGTGATAATTCTCAATGGCGCCGAGATTTCTGTCCATAAACACGACGTTGGAGCCAAACCTCTGTCTGAGCGCTTCCAGATCATCACTCTCGAACCAGATATGCCAACTCCAAAGAATATTGGAAGAGGCATCCTTGACAGCAATCAGCGCATTCCCTTCTATATATTTCACTCCGGTATCAAAGAAAACAAAGCCGTCGCTATAACGGACATTCCGAATAAGCTGGGTATTGCCTGGAGGCGACTGCGTCTCGATCGTCGCCCACAGCAGTTCCGCGGAATTGACGGAGCTGATCGTTTTGCTGATTCCACTTAAATCCGCAGCTCCATTGCCCGCGACGTCGGCCCGGAACTTGTACGACCCGGCACGGCCAACCACATAGCAGTTGGCTGTCGCGGAGGCGCTGAGATTCGTAGTCTCAAGCGCGAAGTCGTTGAAAGTAAGCGTGATATCCGTGATTTTGCTCCGCTCTACGACGATAGGGACCTTGGCGGTCTTGGTTTGGGCAGACATATTGTCCTGAACGACGGTAACCTTCAGATTGTTGTATGTACCCGCAGGAACGGCAATATAGAAAGGCTTGGGTTCCGAACTGAGCGAAACGGCAAATCCGTGTGATACATTGACAACATAAAGCGTCACGTCGCCTGTGCCGGATTCTATTTCGGCCGTAAGGCCATCCGCGGCGATATTGAACGGACCGCTCATCCCTTCATCTGCAGAAAGGATAATCTTCCCAACAGTGGTCCCGGGGGTGGTGGATTTCAAATTTAAGCGTATCAGGCCGCCAAGATTCTTGAAGGTAAAATCTGTCGTAATGTTGAATACATTTTCTTCGTCTCTGACAATGGACTCTGCCAGGCCGCGCATCGGGACAGTCTTGAGAAGCGGTACAACTCCGTCGTCCATATAATCCTGTTCAGAAGGCCAGATGCGAGCGGCCTCGCGGATGGTTTCCGGGTAATACGCGATGAATGGTGGACGGGAAGTATTGACATTGCTGGACCCTTTGATTGTAAACGAGGTAGTGATCTCTCCCCCTGCTAATGCCCTGTATGTACCGGTATTCCCGGCGGCATCCGTAACGTGAATCGCATCCCATTCCCGCCATCGCACGGCATAGCCTTCGGCATCGTTTCCGTACAAGTCCGTTTTCGTGACCGCGCCTTCCGCCGTGGCGGTAAATGACGTGAGAATAGCATCAACAGGCGCCTCCTGGGATGATTCCTCGGTTGTTTCAACGGCTAGAGGTTCCTTTACACAGGCACTGGCCGCCAGCATGGCGATAAAGACAAAAAGGATAGTTCTCTTCATAGCAAAGGCCTCCTATGCAAAATCTTCATCATCATAACTGTTGCCGCTCAAACGGTATCTTTCTGTCGAACTGTCCAGTAGCGTTGTTGACGGTATAAGATCAAGCGCCTCGGACTGAGGGGGCGAATAGATCTCCTTGTTTCCGGTTTCCATAGTAATTGTGGTTAGTAGTTATGTGTTAGATGTGGTTAGATGTGGTCAGATGCTGAAATTATGATAGTGCGGACCGAAGCGTTCGAAGGCTTCGCGATCCAGCATTTCGCGGTCGTCGGGGTGGGCGATGGAGATGAGGAGTTTGGCGCGCTCCTGGAGGGATTTGCCATAGAGGTCGACGGCGCCGTACTCGGTGACGATCCAGTGGGCGTCTGCGCGGGGGGTGACGACGCCGGCGCCGGGGTTCAGGAAGCTGACGATCTTGTTCTTGCCCTTGTTGGTGCGGGAGGCGAAGGCGGTGATGGACTTGCCCCCTTCGGCCATGGTCGCACCCTTGACGAAGTCGAGCTGGCCGCCGGTGCCGGAGAAGATGCGCGTGCCGATGGAGTCGGCGCTGATCTGGCCGGTGATGTCCACTTCGGTGGCGGAGTTGATGGCCATCATCTTCGGGTTGCGGGAGATAATCCAGGGATCGTTGGTGTATTTGATGTCCTTCATCAGGACGTCGGGGTTGTCGTCGATGAAAGAGTAGACTTCCTGGGAGCCCAGGAGGAAGGAGGCGACGACCTTGCCGGTGTCGATCTTCTTGCAGGCGCCGGTCACGACGCCTTTCTTGATGAGGCGCAGGATGCCGTCGGCGAACATTTCGGTGTGGACGCCGAGGTTCTTGTGGTTCACGAGCTGGGCGGCGAGGGCGTTCGGCAGGGCGCCGATGCCCATCTGGATGCACGCGCCGTCGTCGACGAGCGCCGCGCAGTTCTTGCCGATCAGCACCTCGGTCGGGGTCGGCTCCGCGAAGTCCTTGGTCACCAGCGGGGTGTCATCCTCGACGAGGTAGTCGAAGCTGTCGATGGAGACGAGGTCGCCGTGGGCGAAGGGGACGTGGGGATTCACGACGCCGATGCGCACGGCCGCGCTCTCGATGGCCGCGATGGAGCAGTCCACGGAGGTGCCCAGCGAGACGTATCCGTCCTTGTTCGGCCGGGAGATCTGGACCAGGGCCGCGCCGAGCTTGATCGCGCCCTCGCGGTACATCTTCTGGCTCTCGCCGAGGTGGGCCGGGAGGTAGTCGGCGTAACCGGCGTTCACGTTCGCCCGCACGTTCGGTCCCACGAAGAAGCCCTGCTCGAAGAATTTCCCCTCGTAGCGCGGCTCCGAGTACGGCGCCGGGCCTTCGGTGTGGAAATGGTGGAAATGCAGGTCCTCCACGTCCCCCGCGTCCGCGCGGCGGCAGAGCGCCTGGATCAGGATGTGCGGAACGCTGGCCACGCTGCTCAGGTGGACATGGCAATGGGAGGGGATGTGGCTGACGGCCTCATCGGCGGAAACGAAACGGATGTCTTTCATCTGCGTAATTATTGCTAACTTTGTGAACACAAAGATAGAAACATTATTTGATGCATACAAAAGACGAAAAGCTGGAACAGTTCGCGCGGCTGCTGGACATCATGGACCGGCTGCGGGAAGAGTGCCCCTGGAATGCGGCCCAGACGATGGAATCCATCCGCCCGCTGACCGAGGAAGAGGTCTACGAACTGAGTGACGCAATTCTCCGCGGCGACGCGAAAGCGACCTCCAAGGAGATCGGCGACCTCCTCTACCATATGGTCTTCTACGCCCGCATCGCCCAGGAAAAGGGAGATTTCGACATCGCAGACAGCATCAACAGCGTCTGCGAGAAGATGGTATTCCGCCATCCCCACGTCTTCGGCGACGACCGCAGGAAGCTCAGCGCCAAGGACATCGCCGACACCTGGGAGCTGGTCAAGGCCAAGGAGAAGAACGGCAACAAGACCATCATGTCCGGCATCCCCGTCGCGATGCCCGCCATCCTGAAGGCCCATTCCATGCAGGAGAAGGCCCGCGGCTGCGGCTTCGACTGGGAGCAGAAGGAGGATGTCTGGGACAAGGTCCACGAGGAGCTCGGCGAAGTGGAGGAAGCCGCGGGCGAGGGCGATCCCGCCCATATGGAGGAGGAATTCGGCGACCTGATGTTCGCGGTCATCAACGCCTCCCGGCTCTACGGCATCGACCCCGAGGTCGCGCTGAACCGTGCCTGCGAGAAGTTCCGCCGCCGCTTTACCTACCTCGAGGAGAACACGCTGAAGAAGGGCATCAAGCTCACGGACCTGACCCTCGCAGAGATGGACGCCATCTGGGACGAAGGCAAAAGCAAGGGACTGTAACGCCATGGCCTGGACGGAACGCACGGAACTCCTGATCGGCAGCGCGGGGCTGGCCCGCCTCGCCGGCTCGACGCTCGCCGTCATCGGCTGCGGAGGCGTCGGCGCCTACGCCGCGGAGATGCTTGCACGCGCCGGCGTGGGCCACCTGGTCCTGCTGGACAGCGACCGCGTCAGCGACACCAACCGCAACCGCCAGCTGCTGGCGCTGACCTCGACCGTCGGGCGCTCCAAGTGCGCCGTGCTCGCGGAACGGCTGAAAGACATCAACCCCACGCTGCAGGTGGACACGGTGGAGGCTTACCTGGATGAGGCTTCCGTCGCATCGCTCCTGGATCCGTACAAGCTGGATTTCCTGGTGGATGCGATTGACACGCTCAGCCCGAAGATCTGCCTGATCCAGTATTGCCTGGCGCGAGGGATTCCGATGGTCTCGTCGATGGGGGCGGGGGCGAAGTGCGACGCCACGAAAGTCCGCGTCGCGGACATTTCGAAGACGCGCTACTGTCCGCTCGCGCATATGCTCCGCAAGCGCCTCCACAAGCTCGACATCCGGGAAGGCTTCCTCGCCGTCTATTCGGAGGAGATGCCGCGCCGGGAGTCCGTGACCCTGGAGGAAAGCCGCAACAAGAAGTCCCAGGTCGGGACCCTGTCCTATATGCCGGCCGTCTTCGGCTGCGTCTGCGCCCAGGCAGCCATCACCGCCATATTGCAGTAATGTTGAAAAAAACATATCGGCTTTTTTTGTTAACTTTGCAGACTTACTTGATTATTAACAGCAGAACGGATGAGTTACCAAGTTGTAGAAGTTTTGACGAGGAGGGACCTCCGCAGGTTCATCCAATTCCCGCTGGACCTGTACAAGGACTGCAAGCAGTATGTCCCGGCCCTGAATTCCGACCAGGTCAAGTCCCTGACCCGGGTCTCGACCCTGTCGTACTGCAAGCGCCGGATGTGGATGGTGCTGGACGGGAAGAAGGTGGTCGGCCGCATCTGCGGGATGATCAACCCCCGCTACAATGAGCTCTACGACAAGAAACGGGCGCGTTTCGGCTGGTTCGACACCATCGATGACCTCGAAGTCGCCCGCCTGCTGATCAGCACCGCCGAAGCCTGGGCGAAGGAAGAGGGAATGACCGAAATCCACGGCCCGCTTTACTACAACACCTTCGGCAAGCAGGGGATGCTCATCGAGGGCTATGAAAACGTCCCGCCCTTCAACTGCCTCTACAACTATCCCTATTACAATACGCTCCTGAAGAAGCTGGGCTTCGAGAAGGAATGCGACTGGCTCCAGTACAAGATGGCGGCGGACAAGGGCGTGCCCGAGAAGGCCGTCCGCATCTCGAAGCTGCTGATGGAGCGCTACAACCTCCACGAGGGAAGCATCGAGAAGCTGAAGAAGGATCCGGCGATGGTCCGCAAGTTCTTCGAGGTGTACAACGAGAGCTTCGCCAGCGCGGTCTACAATTTCATCCCGCTGACGGACGAGGAGATCGTGGAGGAAGCCTCCTCGATGCTGCAGTTCCTGTCGGACAAGTGCTCCAGCATCATCTTCGACGAGAATGACGAGCTGGTCGCCTTCGGCATCTCGTTCCCTTCGATTTCCGAGGCCCTCCAGAAGGCCCGGGGCCGGCTGTTCCCGTTCGGCTGGTACTACCTGCTCCGCGCCCTGCGCAACTATGAAACGCTCGACCTGATGGTCAACGGCGCCGTGCCGAAGTGGCAGAACAAGGGCGTTTCGGCCGTGTACCATTGCATCCTCGCCGACAAGGCGAAGCTGTACGGCTCGAAGTGGGGCATCTCGAATCCCCAGATCGAAAGCAACAGCGCCGTGAACATCTGGAGCAGCTACGACCACGAGGATTTTATGCGGCGCCGCTGTTACATTAAGACAATCGACTGATATGGCAGAGAATACATTGCTGGAAAAAGTGCTGTCCCTCCAGGACAAGTTCGCCTCGCTGCAGGAGCAGCTCGCGAGCCCGGAAGTGATGGCCGATATGAAGAAGTTCGTCCAGCTCAACAAGGATTACAAGCAGCTCGAACCGATCATCAAGACCGGGCTCGAGTACAAGCGTATGCTGGACAACCTAGCCTCTGCGAAGGATGTCTTTATGAATGAGAAGGACGACGAACTGAAGGAGATGGCCCGCGAGGAGATCGCCGAGATCCAGGAGAAGCTCCCGAAAATGGAGGATGACATCAAGCTGATGCTCATCCCGGCGGATCCGGACGACGCGAAGAACGCGATGGTCGAGATCCGCGGCGGCACCGGCGGCGACGAGGCCGCCATCTTCGCCGGCGACCTCTTCCGGATGTACCAGCATTTCGCCGAATCCCGCGGCTGGAAGCTCGAGGTCAGCGACCAGGCCCCCGGCACCGCCGGCGGCTTCAAGCAGATCGTCTTCAAGCTCTCCTCCGCCACGGAAGGCGTCTACGGCATTATGAAATATGAGTCCGGCGTCCACCGCGTCCAGCGCGTGCCCCAGACCGAGACCCAGGGCCGCATCCAGACGTCCGCCGCGTCCGTCGCCGTCTTCCCCGAGGCCGGCGAGTTCGACGTGACCATCGATCCCAACGACATCCGCAAGGACCTCTTCTGCGCCTCCGGCCCCGGCGGCCAGGGCGTGAACACGACCTACTCCGCCGTCCGTCTGACCCACATCCCGACCGGCATCGTGGTCCAGTGCCAGGAGGAGCGCTCCCAGCTCAAGAATGCCGAGCGCGCGATGGAGGAGCTCCGCTCCCGCATCTACAACATGGAGCACCAGAAGTATCTCGACGAGATCGCCGCGAAGCGCAAGACCATGGTCTCGACCGGCGACCGCTCCGCCAAGATCCGCACCTACAACTACCCCCAGGGCCGCGTCACGGACCACCGCACCGGCTGGAGCATGTACAACCTCCCCGTCTTCATGGACGGCGACATCTTCGAATGCATCGAACAGCTCCAGATCGCTGAAAACGCTGAAAGACTGAAAGAGGCTGCCTAGGCAGCCTCTTTCAGTCTTTCAGCGTCCGCTAAAGTGTCGCAGGTGCGATAAAGCATACGACACCTGCGACGCAAATCCGTTCTCCAGCCCATAAATCGCTGCAGGTACCCCCATCATTTTCGCACCTGCGACACCCGATACTCGCGAAGCGACAGGGGGTTGAGAAGTGGGGCTTTTAGAAAAACCGCTAGATTTTTCTGAAAGCCAGACAGGCGTTATGGCCGCCGAAGCCGAAGGAGTCGCTGAGGCCCAGGTTGACGGGGGCTTCGACGGCGTGGTTCGGGGTGTAGTCGAGGTCGCACTCCGGGTCCGGGGTGTCGAGGTTGATGGTCGGGGGGATGATGCCGCGCTCGAGGGTGAGGACCGTGACGACGGCTTCGGCGGCGCCGGTCGCGCCGAACATATGGCCGTGCATCGACTTGGTCGAGGAGATGTGGCAGCGGTAGGCGTAGTCGCCGAGGGCGAGCTTGAAGGCCTTGGTCTCGGAGACGTCGTTGAGGCGGGTGCCGGTGCCGTGGGCGTTGATGTAGACCGTGTCGCGGGCCTCGTCGAAGGCGGCTTCGTCGAGGGCCTGGCGGATGCAGGCGGCCTGGGTCGTGCCGTCCGGACGCGGGGCGGTCGCGTGGTAAGCGTCGCAGGTGCTGCCGTAGCCCACCAGCTCCGCATAGATGTGCGCGCCGCGCGCGACGGCGTGTTCATACTCTTCCAGGATCAGCATCGCGGAACCGTCCGCCATCACGAAGCCGCCGCGGTTGGCGTTGAACGGCAGGGAGGCGTATTTCGGGTCCTCCGCACGGCTGATGGCGCGGGCGTTGGCGAAGCCGGCGAGGCCGATCGGAATCGTGCAGTGGTCGGAGCCGCCGGCGATGATGGCGTCGGCGTAGCCGTGGCGGATGGCGCGGAACGCCTCGCCGAGGGCGTGCGTCGAGGAGGCGCAGGCGGTCACGACGTTGATGTTCGGGCCCTGGGCGTGGTAGCGGATGGCGATCTGGCCGGCGGCGATGTTGCTGATCATCGTCGGGATGAAGTTCGGGGACAGCCACTTGCCTGAAGGGTCCTCGTACATTTTGCCGACTTCGGTGTAGATGGTGCTGAAACCGCCGATGCCGGAGCTGACATAGACGCCCAGGCGCATCGGGTCGATGTTCTGTCCTTCGCCCTCGGCGACGAGGCCGGAGTCGCGCATCGCCTGCCAGGCGGACGCCATCGCGTAAATGGTAAAGGGATCCTGCTTGCGGATGAACGGCTTGTCCATCCCGTACTGCTCGGGGTCGAAATCGTGGATCTTGCCGCCGATCTTGACGAGGAGTTCCTCGACAGGGAATTCAGTGATATAGTCAATGCCGCAGACGCCGCCGATGAGGTTCTTCCAGAAGGTGGGGACATCATTTCCGACCGGGGTCAGGACGCCGAGTCCGGTTACGGCTACTCTTCTAATTTTCGTATCCATAATTAAAAAGGGACTGCAAAGGTAGGCATTTTCCTGAATTTTATCAATTCCGCAGGATTCACTATATTTGCGCGATGATTTCCTGGAACGACAGACTGCCCGGTTATCTGCTGGGGAAAGAGCAGCTGATCTCGACGGTGAACTTCACGTTCTTCTTCTCCGTCGTGTTCATGCTGGTCAGCGTGCCGTTCTCCCACAACGCCTGGTTCCAGCTGGGCGCCTCCGAAGCCTTCGCGTACACGGTCCTCTTCTTCCTCCTGTCGTTCCTGCTCGTCTCGCTGAGCAAGCGCCTGATGTACAAGACCCGCGAGCGCTTCGAGATGCGTTTCAGCCATTACATCCTCTGGAATCTTGCGGAAGTCATCGTCGTCTGCGCCCTCTACACCTGTTTCACCGTCCTCGCCGACAGGGCGGGCCTGATCGACCTGGCCGGCACGAAACTCCATTCCGTCTTCCTGAATGCGCTGGTGTATGCGACGGTCTCCCTCGGCATCCCGTACATCCTCGCCGGGATGTACTTCGCCCTGAACGACAAGGACAACACCATCCGGCTGATGAACTACGGCAGCGTCGTCTCCGACGAGACGCTGACCCCGCAGCAGGAGAAGAAGATCACGCTCTTCGACAACAGCGGCGCGCTGCGGCTCTCCATCAGCTCCTCGAACCTGTACTACATCGAGTCAGACGACAATTACATCAAGGTCTGGTACGCCGACGCGAAGGGGATGCTGAAGCAGTATATGCTGCGCTGCCGCCTGAAGACCGTCGAGGAGAGCTTCCTCGACAGCGAACTGGTCCGCTGCCACCGCAAGTACATCGTCAATATGACGCACGTCAAGGTCCTGACGCGCCAGAAGGAAGGGTACACGATTGAACTGGACCTCGAGGATTCGGATCCGATTCCGGTAACGAAAACGTACGAAGAGAACGTCCTGCGGCGCTTCAACTCCCGCTAGCTATTTCCCGTTTTTCCGGCGGCTGCGGAGCCGTCCCACGCTCTCGACCATCAGCTGGTCGGCGAGGATGCTGCGCGCGGCGAGCACGTCCAGCACGATCGCGGCGAGCGGGAAGAGCACGCTGACGCGGAAAACCACGCCCGGATCCGCCGTGAAATAGTCCACGGCCAGCCAGCCCAGCAGGCCGAGGGTCACCAGGGCGGCGAACATCGCCGTCCGCATCTGCAGGACACGCACGCGGAAGGTCGTCAGCGCGATCAGGTGCAGCAGGGTAATGACGATCAACAGAATCAGGTAAGGCGTATAGACCGTGTAGGTGATTTCCTGCGCGATGCCGTCGGCGCCGGGGATGACGGCCTTGTTGACGAAGAAGAGCAGGCCGACGAGGACCGTCGAGAGCAGCAGGTACAGGGTTTGGATGCGTTGCCACATAGGGATTTCGGTTTTGTGGGACAAAAATAGGAAAAACCGCCGCAAAAACCTACATTTGCGTAACCCTAGACACGACAGCCATGAGAATCGCAGAATCCGAACTCATCATCAACGCCGACGGCTCGGCGTTCCATATCCACCTCCGCCCGGAAGAGCTCGCCGACATCGTCGTCCTCGTCGGCGACCAGAGCCGCATCGACTTCTTCAAGGACTACTTCACGGACATCGAGTGCGAGCATTCCTCCCGGGAATTCCACTCCCTGACGGGCAGCTACCACGGAAAGCGCGTGACCGCCCTCTCGACCGGCATCGGCACGGACAACATCGACATCGTGATGACCGAGCTGGACGCGCTCGCCAACGTGGACTTCGCGACCCGCGAGGTCCGGCCGGAGCTGCGGAAACTCAAGATCCTGCGCATCGGGACCAGCGGCGCGATCCACCCCGACATCCCGATCGGCGCCAGCGTCTTCTCCCACTACTCCATCGGCTGCGACGGCCTGCTGAACTGGTACGCCGACCGCGACAGCATCTCCAACCTCGCGATGGAAGAGGCGTTCAAGAAGCACGTCAAGTGGAATAAGCACCTCCCGGATCCGTATTTCGCCAAGGCGGGCGAGGATATGATCCGGCGCTTCGAAGACTGCACCGTCAAGGGAATGACCATCTCCGCCTCGGGCTTCTACGGGCCCCAGGGCCGCGTCGTGCGGCTCCCGCTCGCGATGCCTGATATGATCCGGGATTTCGAGACCTTCTCCTTCGACGGCTACCGGATAGCGAATTTCGAGATGGAGGGATCGGCCATCGCGGGCCTCGCGCGCCATATGGGCCACGAAGCCGGCACGGTCTGCTGCATCATCGCAAACCGCTACCTGAAGAGCAGCAATACCGATTACAAACCGATGGTCCATTCGCTCGTCGGCCTGGCGCTGGACCGCCTGACGATGTAGGCGCTACTGATAGATATCCTTGCTGGTTTTGGTCGCCCAATCCGGCCTTTCGATCGAAGGATCGTCGATGGACAAGTCGATGATCCTTTTTTCGCGCCGGATCACGTTGGTCTCCAGGAATTCGATCTCCCGGTCGAAGTTGTGCTCCATGGAGGCGGCGATTTCGTGGGTGTTGCCCAGGAAACGGAAAATGTTGTAATTGTAACCCTTGCGCCGGAAGATGCTGCTGAGCTTGTCGGAGCCGGCGAAATGGATGCGCAGGAAGGAGATCTGCTTGTAAGGGACGAGCTTGTCCGCGGTGCCGTGGAAGAACAGCGTCGGCGCCGGCTCCCGGAGGTAGGAGGGGAGTCCGCTGCGGGAGAAGATGGCGCCGGAGAAGGCCATCACGCCGGCGTAGCGGAAGTCCGCCGGCAGGATGCGCGCGGCCGGCGCACGGTTGCAGACCTCCCAGTCCGCCTGGAGGGACGTGATCGCGCCGGCGGAGGAGCCGCTGACGACGATGTTGTCCGGCTCGATGCCGAGGCTCTCCGCGTTGTCCAGCAGGAAGGCCGTGGCGCTGAAAAGATCGTCCACGGCGAGCCGGATCGCGTCTTCCAGGAGCTTGTTCTGGAAGATGCCCAGCTTGGTGACGTCCTTCAGGCCGAGGCGGTAGTCGATGGAGATGACCCGGTAGCCGTTCTCCGTCAGCCGGCGGTACCAGGGGTGGTAGAACACGTTGTCGCGCGTCCCTTCCTTAAAGCCGCCGCCGAACAAGAAGATGATGGTCGGCTTGCTCCTGCCGTCGAGCCTGGTCTGGCTGCCGGGCGCAGGATCATAGATGCTCAGGGACAGCTCCTGCCCGTCTTTTTCCGCATACAGATAGACGCCGGAAGGCTCGAACTCCTGGGCTTCCAGGTCCGGCACCGTGCAGAGGAGGGCCATCCCGGCCACGCCCGCGGTAAGAAGGTTCTTTTTCATCTCAGCTGAATATCTGGTTTTCGCGGCCGATCAGCTCGAGCACATCGAGCAGCCGTTCCGCAGGCTTTTCTTCTTTCTCTTCCCGGACCTCGGGCTGCAGCAGCCCCGCCGCGCGCATCGCTTCCGCCAGCTTTGCGTAGCTGACGCCGTGCTGCTCGAGGAAGTCCGTGCAGAGGCTGCCGGGGCAGCGGACGGCGGAGAGCAGGAGGTGGACGGCGCGCACCTCGCGCTGCGATGCCATCGAGGCCTCCAGGAAGGCGAGGCTCATCGTGTTTTCCGCGTCCCGCGAGAAGCCGATGCGCTCTTCCTCGACGTAGGGGATGCCCGCGCGGCGGAAGAGCTTCCCGTCCAGGTGGAGCTTCAGCGCGGCCGGGTCTACGCCCGCCTGCGCCAGGATGCGGCAGGCGTCGTTGTCGCCGTGGCGGAGGAGACCCAGCAGCAGATGGCCGGTGCCGGCCTGGTAGGATCCGGTCCGCATCGCCTCATTCTTCGCGTACTCCAGGATCTTTGTGATTTCTTCGGACAGTTCTAGCTTCATCACTGCAAAAATATAAAATATTTTCACTAAATTTGTATGTTTATATTGAAGCGAATATTTGGAGAAGATTTATGGAGAATGAGGAACTGAAAGAAGAGCAGATTCACGGCTATATCGAACCGGTCGAAATCGACCAGGAGATGCGCTCTGCGTACATCGACTACTCGATGTCCGTCATCGTGTCCCGCGCCCTCCCGGATGTCCGGGACGGCCTGAAACCGGTGCAGCGCCGCGTGCTCTTCGGCATGGACGGCATGGGCATCGGCTACGGCGGCCAGACGAAGAAGTCTGCGCGTATCGTCGGCGAGGTGCTCGGCAAATTCCATCCGCACGGCGACTCGAGCGTCTACGACGCGATGGCCCGCCTGGCGCAGCCTTGGAACCAGCGCTACCCCCTCATCTTCGGCCAGGGCAACTTCGGCTCGATGGACGGAGATCCGGTGGCGGCGATGCGATATACGGAAGCGAAGCTGGAAAAGATTACGGAAGACGTCCTGGCCGACCTGGACAAGGATACGGTCGACTTCCAGCTGAACTTCGACGATACGATCCTCGAGCCGACGGTCCTTCCGACCAAGGCTCCGCTGCTGCTGCTCAACGGCTCGTCCGGCATCGCGGTCGGTATGGCGACGAATATGGCGCCCCACAACCTCGGGGAGGTCTGCGACGCGATCTGCGCCTACATCGACGACCCTGAGATTACGACCGAAGGCCTGATGCAGTATGTCAAGGGTCCGGACTTCCCGACCGGAGGCATCATCCAGGGCCGCCAGGGCATCATCGACGCCTATGAGACCGGACGCGGCAAGGTCGTCGTCCGCGCGAAGACCGAGATCGAAGTCGGCGAGAACGGCCGCGAGACCATCGTCGCGACCGAGATCCCGTATATGGTCAACAAGAAGGATATGATCGAGCGCATCGGCCAGATGGTCGAGGACAAGCGCATCGACGGCATCTCCTATATCAACGACGAGACCTCGCGCGAGGGCGTCCGGGTGGTCTTCCGCCTCAAGGCGGGCGCCAACTCCAACGTCGTCCTGAATACCTTATTCAAATATACGGCCCTCCAGAGCAGCTTCGCGATCAACAACGTCGCCCTGGTGAAAGGCCGTCCGCAGACCCTGTCCCTCAAGGACCTGATCCGCAACTTCGTCGAGTTCCGCCACGAAGTCGTCGTCCGCCGGACCCGCTTCGAGCTGGAAAAGGCCCGCAAGCGCGCCCACATCCTCGAAGGCCTCCTCAAGGCCATCGACGTGATTGACGAAATCGTCCAGATCATCAAGACCTCGAAGAGCGTCGACGACGCGAAGGCCCGCCTGATGGAGACCTTCGGCTTCACGGATCCGCAGGCGTCCGCCATCATCGAGATGCGCCTCCGCCAGCTGACCGGCCTCGAAAAGACCAAGCTCCAGGCGGAATACGACGAGCTCGAGAAGTTCATCGCCTACTGCGAGAAAGTCCTCGGCAGCGAGGAAGAGCAGCTCGCGATCGTGAAGCAGGAGACGATGGACCTGAAGGCCCGCCACGCCGACCCGCGCCGCTCGGAGATCGTCTTCTCCGCCGACGACTTCAACCCGGAGGACTTCTATCCGGACGAGGACGTCGTAATCACGATTTCCCACCTCGGCTACATCAAGCGCACCCCGCTGACCGAATACCGCACCCAGAACCGCGGCGGCGTCGGCGTGAAGGGCAGCGCGACCCGCGACGAGGACTTCATCGAGCACATCTACGTCGCCAACATGCACAGCACGATGCTCTTCTTCACCCAGAAGGGCCTCTGCTACCGTATGAAGGTCTACGAACTTCCGGAAGGCAACAAGACCTCCAAGGGCCGCGCCGTCCAGAACCTGATGCCGATCGAACCCGACGACCGGATCAAGACCTATCTCAATGCGAAATCCATCGAGGATCCGGAATACACTTCGAACAACTTCGTGGTCCTCGTGACCAAGAACGGAACGATCAAGAAGACCGCCCTCTCGGAATACTCCAACAAGCGCAGCCGCAACAAGGGCATCATCGCCGTAACCGTCAAGGATGGCGACGAGCTGCTCGACGCGCTCCTGACCAACGGCAACCACGAGATCATGATCGCCGGCCGCGACGGCCGCTGCGTCCGCTTCAACGAGGCCGACGCCAGGGCCCTGGGCCGCAGCGCCTCCGGCGTCCGCGGCATCACCCTCTCCGAGGGCGACGAAGTCGTCGGCGCGATCTCCTACGACCCGCAAGCCCCTGATGCCAAGGAGAATACAGTCCTCGTCGTCAGCGAGCGCGGTTTCGGCAAGCGTACCGCCCCGGACGAGTACCGGCTGACCAGCCGTGGCGCCCGCGGCGTCAAGACGATCAACATCACGGAAAAGACTGGCACGCTCGTTGCTATCAAGACCGTGAAAGAGGAAAACGACCTGATGATTATCAACCAGTCCGGAATCACGATCCGTATGAAAGTGACCGACATCAGGGAGGCCGGAAGGGCCACGCAGGGCGTCAGACTCATTAACCTCCGGGAAGGGGACGTGATTGCGGCGGTATCCGTCGTGGCCGGCGCCGAGGAGGAAGAGGAAGTGGCGACAGAAGAAACAATTACTAACAACTAATAAAAATTAACATTATGAAAAAGATTCTGATGACTTTGGCACTTGTTGCCTCGATTTCCTTCGCATACGCCCAGCCGGGCGGTGGAATGGGTGGCCCTGGTGGCGGTGGCCCCGGTGGAGCTCCGCGTGGCATGGGTGGCCCCGGTGGCGGCGGTAACAGCGCTGCCCGCGCCCTGGAAGCCAAGAAGGCGGCTGTCGACGCCGCTGAGGCTGCCGTTGCAAAGAAGAACAACGTAGCCAACCTGATCAAGCTCGGTCAGGCATATGTCGCTGCTTATGACGCTCCGGCGGGCAACGCCTGGATCGGCGCCGGCAGGCAGGAACTCGCGCTCGTGACGGGCAACGCCCGTCCGCGCTCCACGGAAGAAGTGGTTGTCAACGGTATGCAGCTCACCAAAGAGGACTACGGTACCCACAACTTCTATTTCAACGGAGACAGGCTCGCCATCGTCGAAGTGACCCGCCCGGTCGTCCCGGACGCCCTCACCAAGGCGGTTGACGCCTACAAGAAGGCGGCGGCCCTCGATACCAAGGGCAGCAAGAAGAAGGACCTGGACAAGGCTTTCAACAGCATCTCCGACAAGCTCTCCGACGAGGCGTTCAACCTCTACAACCTCGGTAAGGGCTCCGAGGCCAGCAAGCTCTTCGAGCAGTCCGCGGACGTGTCCGCCCTCGGCGGCCAGCTGGATACCTCGGCCTACTACAACGCAGGTTTCGTGGCCCACTCCGCCGGCGATATGGCCCGTGCCAAGCAGATGTTCGAGAAGTGCCTGGGTTACAACTTCTACGGTGAAGGCGGCGAGGTATTTGCCAAGCTGGCCAACATCTCCGAGAAGGACGATCCGGCCAAGGCGAAGCAGTACCTGGAGCAAGGTTTTGCCAAGTTCCCTGACAGCCAGAGCATCCTGATCGGCCTGATCAACTACTACATCGACAACAACGAGGACACCGGCAAGCTCTTCGACCTGATCAACCAGGCCAAGGCCAATGAGCCGAACAACGCTTCCCTCTATTATGTGGAAGGCAACATCAACGTCCAGCTCGGCAACGAGGACGCCGCCGTCGCGGCCTACCGCAAGTGCGCCGACATCAACCCGAACTACGAGTTCGGTTACGTGGGCGAGGGTGTGTACTGGTACAACAAGGCCGTCGACCTGCAGGACAAGGCCCAGCAGGAGCTTGACGACGCGAAGTATGCCGCGCTCGTCGCAGAGTTCGAGACGACCCTGAAGAACGCCATCGCGCCGTTCGAGAAGGCTTTCGAGGTGACCAAGGACAATGACGTGAAGGTCAGCGTCGCCGAGTACCTCAAGAATGCCTGCTATCGCTTCCGCGATGAGGACCCGAAGTTCATGGAGGCGTACAACAAGTACGACGCCATCGTCCGCGGCGAATAAAAGTCGTTGAAACTTAAGGCAAAGGCCTTCACCGGGTTTCCCGGTCGAAGGCCTTTACTATTTTTGCTACCAGGGGGTGGCGGACGATGTCCTCGGAGGTGAAGAAGATGGTCTTGACGCCCTTGATGTCCTTGACGAGGGAGATGCCCTTGAGCAGGCCGGAATCGTCGCGGTGGGGGAGGTCCACCTGGGTCGCGTCGCCGGTTACGATGAATTTGGCGTCGTTGCCCATACGGGTGAGGAACATCTTGAGCTGGCCGAGGTTGGTGTTCTGGGCTTCGTCCAGGATGACGCAGGCGCGGTCCAGCGTCCGGCCGCGCATATAGGCGAGCGGGGCGATCTGGATGATGCCGTCGGCGATGAATTCCTGCAGCCGGCGCGCGGGAATCATATCGCCGAGCGCGTCATAGAGCGGCTGGAGGTAGGGGTCGAGTTTGTCCTTCAGGTCGCCGGGGAGGAAGCCGAGGCGCTCGCCGGCTTCGACGGCGGGGCGCGTCAGGATGATGCGCTTGATCTCCCGGTTCTTTAGGGCGCGCACCGCGAGGGCGATGGCGACGTAGGTCTTGCCGGTGCCGGCGGGGCCGACGGCGAAGATCAGGTCGTTCTCGAAATAGGCCCGCACCATCTCCTGCTGGGTCTTGTTGCGCGCGCGGATGGGCTTGCCTTCGGTCGAGTGGATGATGATGGAGTCGGCGTTGAGGCGGAATTTATCCGGGTCGGATTCGGCGTCGAAGATGTCCTCCACGTCGTAGACGGTCAGGTTCATCTTGCGGTGGCGGCGCTCGACGAGCTCCGCGAACTTGACTTCGAACGACTCGATATCCCCGGGCGTTCCATCCAGCATGATGTCCGTGCCTCGGGCGACGACTTTGAGCTCCGGGAAATAGGAGCAGAATTCTTCCAGGATTTTGTTCCCGGCCCCGTAGATTTCGATGGGGTCCGCCGCGTCGAGATGGATGGTTTTCTTCATATCAGCACAAAGATAGGGTTTTTTTGTCACGGATAATTCATTAAATTTGCGAGTTATGGCAAAAGTGACAAAAAAGTGGCTTGGCAGTCTGTCTGTCAGCGTTTTGATTCTGGGCTCCCTGATGCTCGGCGGATGTGATTTCATGCGCCGCGTGGCCGGGCGTCCGACGTCCGCGGACCTTGCCGCGAAACGGGATGCGATCCAGGCGCGGGTGATGGCGGCGGAAGAGGCGCGCGAAGCGGCGGAGGAGGAAGCGCACGAGGCGCAGGAAGCGGTCGCGGCGGCCCCGAAACCGGACGCCACGTCGTTCACGGCCCTGCGGGCCGCCGGCTGCCTCGTGAATTCCGTATCCACGCTGGGGCTGAAGCTGCCCGCCGCGCTCTCCCACAATTATTATATCATCACCGGTTCGTTCGCGGAGCGGGAGAATGCCGAAAGTCTGGCAGCAAAATTGCTCTCCCAGGGGTATGAATCCGAGCTGATTCCGTTCTCGGCCCGCCGGACTGCGGTCGGGGCCTGTCCTTCCGACGGTGTGGATGAGATTGTGGCCTCGTACAAGACCCTCGTCGGCGGCGGGACCGTTCCTGCGGACTCCTGGATTCTGGTAAACTATTAGCGTATGAAAAGAATCCCCGGCCTCTGTATCCTTCTGTTGCTCTGGGCAGGCACCGCCTCCGCCCAGTTCCGTGCTCCGTATTCGACGCTCTCGGACAGCGAGACTGTCTCGGCGATGCGGCGCCACATCGGTTTCCTTTCCGCCCGCGTGCTGGAGGGCCGCGGCGCCGGGACCGACGGGGAGAAGGAAGCGGCCGTGTACCTGGGCGAGGCCTTCGAGAAGCAGGGCATCGACCTGGTCTCCGCCCGGGAGGGCGACCTTTTCGGCGTCCGCCAGGAGAGCGGGGATACCCTTACTTCCCGGAATGTCATCGGTTTCATCCCGGGCTATGACAAGGAACTGAAAGACCATTACATCGTCATCGGCGCGCGCCTGGACAACCTCGCGCCGGGCGAGATTACCATCGACGGCGTGAAGCACGAGCGCATCTATCCCGGCGCGAACGGAAATGCCTCCGGGCTGGCGATGCTGATCGAGCTGGGCCGGATGCTGCGGACCAATTTCCGCCTGCTGCGCCGCTCCGTGCTGCTGGTCGGCTTCGGCGGCTCGTCGCTGAACAATGCCGGCGCCTGGTACTTCCTGAACCGCTCGTTCTCGGATACCGCGAACGTCGATGCGATGATCAACCTCGATATGCTGGGGACCGGGACGTCCGGTTTTTACGCCTACACGTCCTCGAATCCGGATATGAACGCGATCGTGACCGCGCTGGCGGGGACCCTGCAGCCGGTGCAGCCGACCCTGACGGCGGAGGAGCCCTATCCCTCCGACCACCGTGCCTTCTACGCGGCCGGCATCCCGTCGGTTTATTTCACCAGCGGCCGCTATCCGGAACACAACACCGAACGGGACACGGAGTCCATCCTCCAGTACGAGGATATGGAACGTGAACTCGAATACATCTACAATTACGCCGTCTCGCTCATCAACGGACCGAAACCCATCTTCAACGCGGCGGACGAGCTGAAAAAGCGCTCTTCCACGGAAGACAACGTCGTCCCTTACTACGACTGCGACCGCCGGCCGACCTTCCTCGGCAGTGCGGACCCGAAGGTCTTCCTCGAGCGATGGGTCTACAAATACCTGCGGTATCCGGATGCGGCGGTGCGCCAGGGCATCCAGGGCCGCGTGCTCGTCGATTTCATCATCGACGAGCGGGGCAAGGTGACCGAGGCCAAGGTGCTGCGCGGCGTGGATCCGCTGCTGGACGACGAGGCCTTGCGGGTCATCAACGCATCCCCCGACTGGAAGGCCGGGTCGGTGCTGGGCAAGAAAGTGAAAGCCGAGATTTCGCTGTATGTCGAATTCCGGCTGGAGAAAAAATAGAATTAGAAGCATGGAGTACGATTTCAAGTCAATCGAGCAGAAATGGCAGTCCTGGTGGGCTGAGAACAAGACATTCCAGGCGAAGGAGGACCCTTCCCGGAAGAAGTTTTATGTACTGGATATGTTCCCGTATCCTTCGGGTGCGGGCCTGCACGTCGGTCATCCGCTGGGCTACATCGCCAGCGACATCTTCTCCCGGTACAAGCGGCTCCAGGGGTACAATGTGCTCCATCCGATGGGGTACGACTCTTTCGGCCTTCCCGCGGAGCAGTACGCCATCCAGACGGGCCAGCACCCGGAGGTGACGACGACCCGCAACATCGCCCGCTACCGCAGCCAGCTCGACCGCATCGGCTTTTCCTATGACTGGGACCGCGAGGTCCGCACCTGCGACCCCGCCTATTATAAATGGACGCAGTGGGCGTTCCTCGAGATGTTCGACAGCTGGTATGATCCCGACGCCGACAAGGCGCGCCCGATCCGCGAGCTCGTCGCCCGGCTGGAGACGACCGGGTACGGGGATGTGACCCCGGAGCGCTGGAACGCCGCCTCCGAGAAGGAGAAATCGGACCTCCTGATGCGCTGGAGAATCGCCTACCAGGGCGAGACCGCCGTGAACTGGTGCCCGCAGCTCGGGACCGTGCTCGCGAACGACGAGGTCAAGGACGGCCTCTCCGTGCGCGGCGGCTATCCCGTGGAGCAGAAGAAGATGACGCAGTGGCAGCTGCGCGTTTCCGCCTATGCGGAGCGGCTGCTCGCGGGCCTGGATAAGCTCGACTGGACGGACTCCCTGAAGGAGATGCAGCGCAACTGGATCGGCAAGTCGGAAGGCACGGAACTGGAGTTCCTCTGCGGGGAGCAGCAGCTCCCGGTGACGGTCTTCACGACCCGCGTGGACACGATCTACGGCGTGACCTTTATGGTCCTGGCGCCGGAGAGCGCGCTGGTCGACGCCCTGACCGTGCCCGCCCAGCGGGCCGCCGTGGACGAGTACCTGACCTATGTCAAGAAGAAGACCGAGCGCGAGCGCATCGCCGAAACGAAAACAGTAACAGGCGTGTTTACAGGTTCTTACGGAACCAATCCCGTCACGGGTGAGAAGATTCCCATCTGGATTTCCGAATATGTCCTCGCCGGCTACGGCACGGGTGCCATTATGGCCGTCCCGGCCCACGACAGCCGCGACTACGCGTTTGCGAAGAAATTCAACCTGCCGATCGTCCCTATCATCGAGGGGTGTGACGTCAGCGAGGAAAGTTTCGACGCGAAGGAAGGAAAGATGTGCAACTCCGGCTTCCTGAACGGGCTGGAAGTGAAGGTCGCGATCGAGACCGCCAAGGATTATGTCGAGGCGAAGGGCCTCGGCCGCCGCAAGACGAACTACCGTCTGCGCGACGCGATCTTCTCGCGCCAGCGCTACTGGGGCGAGCCCTTCCCGGTGTATTACAAGGATGGCATCCCGACGGCGCTTCCGCTGGAGAAACTCCCGCTGACCCTGCCGGAGATCTCCGAGTTCAAGCCGGCCGAGAACGGCGAACCGCCGCTCGCCCGCGCAAAGGACTGGACCTACGAGGGCTGGCCGCTGGAGAAGAGTACGATGCCGGGCTTCGCCGGCTCCAGCGCCTACTACCTGCGCTATATGGATCCCCACAACGACAACGCCCTGGTGAGCCGCGAGGCGGACGAATACTGGCGCAGCGTGGACCTGTACATCGGCGGCACGGAGCACGCGACCGGCCACCTCATCTATTCCCGCTTCTGGAACAAGTTCCTCTTCGACCGCGGATACGTCTGCGAGGACGAGCCTTTCCGCAAGCTCATCAACCAGGGCATGATCCAGGGCCGTTCGAGCTTCGTCTACCGCGTCGTCGGGACGAACACCTTCGTCTCCGCCGGCCTCAAGGACGGTTACCAGACGACGGAAATCCACGTGGACATCAGCCTGGTGCGCAATGACAGGCTCGACCTGGCCGGCTTCAAGGCCTGGCGGCCGGAGTTCGCCGACGCGGATTTCATCCTCGAGGATGGGGAGTACATCTGCGGCTGGGCCGTCGAAAAGATGAGCAAGAGTATGTACAACGTCGTCAACCCGGACGACATCTGCGATACTTACGGCGCCGATACGCTCCGTCTCTACGAGATGTTCCTCGGCCCGCTCGAGCAGAGCAAGCCCTGGGACACCAAGGGCATCGACGGCGTCCACCGCTTCCTGAAGCGCTTCTGGCGCTTCTTCTACGACGGCGACACGTGCCTCGTCAGCGACGGTGAGCCGACCCGCGAGGAACTGAAGGCCCTCCACAAGCTCATCGGCAAGGAGCAGGAGGACATCGAAGCCTTCTCCTTCAACACGACCGTCAGCGCCTTTATGATCGCCGCCAACGAGCTCGGCGCGCTGAAGTGCAACAAGCGGGCGATCCTGGAGCCGATGGTCATCCTCCTCAGCCCCTTCGCCCCGCACATCTGCGAGGAGCTATGGCACCGCCTCGGCCACGAGACCAGCGTCGCGGACGCGTCCTTCCCGGAGTACGTCGAAAGCTACACGGTCGAGGACAGCTGCACCTACGCCGTCTCCTTCAACGGCAAGACCCGCTTCACCGTGGACCTGCCGAAGAGCCTGGACAAGGACGGCGTCGAAGCCGCCGTGCGCCCGCTGGACCAGACGGCCAAATACGTGGGCGACCAGACCATCGTCAAGGTCATCGTCGTCCCCGGTAAGATTGTCAACATCGTCCTGAAATAGCGTATGACCCCGAAGACCCGAAAGATCCTTTTCCGCATCTGGGAATACCTGGCGATGTCGTTCGGCTGCCTCATCTTCTGCCTGGCGTGGGAGTGTTTCATCATTCCGAACAACTTCACCAGCGGCGGCCTGATCGGTCTCTGCACCATCATCCAATATGCGACGAACGGCGCCATCCAGGTCTCGCTGTCTTACGGCGTGGTCAATGTCTTCCTGCTCGTCGTGGCCCTGATCGTCTTCGGCGCACGTTTCGGCATCAAGACGCTCTACTGCATCGCCCTGACGACCATCCTCTTCGAGGTGCTCCCGCAGTTTGATTTCCTCCACTCCGTGGAAGGTAATTTCCTGTACATCCCGGAGAAGCTGGTCCTCCCCGTGGTCGGCGGTCTGATGGAAGGCGTGGGCCTGGCCATCATCTTCATCTACGGCGGCAGCACCGGCGGCAGCGACATCGTCGCCTTCGTCGTGAACAAGTACTGGCCCGTCTCCATCGGGCAGATGTACATCTATATGGATATGGTCATCATCGCCGCGCTGCTCCTCCTCCCGGGCAAGGTCTTCGCGGACGTCATCTACGGTTTCATCATGATGATGGTCAGTGCGACGACGCTGGATTACGTGATGCTGGGCCGCCAGTCTACGGTCCAGCTCCTGATCTTCTCCGAAAAATACCCGCAGATCGCGGACTACATCAACAAGCGGATGGACCGCGGCGTGACCGCCCTCAAGGCGGTCGGCTGGTTTACCAAGCAGGACAAGCAGGTCCTGCTCGTCCTGCTCCGGAAGCGCGAGCTCCCCGAGATCTCCAAGGTGATCAAGTCCCTGGACAACAAGGCTTTCATCTCCGTGACAAGCGCCAAGAGCGTGTTCGGCGAAGGCTTTGAGGAGATGAAGGTCGGGCTGTACAGAAAAAACAAGGCAAAAGAAAACGACAATGGCGAATAAACAGAAAACCATCCTCACAGCCGTCAAGGAGTACCTCCTGATCACGCTGGGCATCGCGATGTACGTCCTCGGCTGGACCGTCTTCCTGGTGCCGAACAACCTCGTCGGCGGCGGCGTCACGGGTATCTCCTCCATCCTCCAGTACGCCACCGGCGGCCTCATCAAGATGGGCTATACCTACTTCGCGCTCAACGTCGTCCTGCTCATCATCGCCCTCTTCACCCTGGGCAAGAGCTTCGGCGTAAAGTCGGTATTCGCCATCATCCTCGCCTCCGTCGGGCTCAACGTGCTCCAGAATGCGATCCCCGCGGACATCATCCAGACCCTGGCCATCGCCAACGGCAAGCTGATGTGCACCATTATGGGCGGCATCATGGCGGGCGCCGGCATCGGTATGACGATTTCCCAGGGGGGCAGCACCGGCGGCACGGACATCATCGCGCTGGTGGTCAACAAGTACCGGAACGTCTCTCCGGGCCGGATGATCCTCTGGATCGACGTCGTCATCATCCTTTCCTCCCTGCTGGTGCCTTCCTATACCGCGGAGGGAGTGCTTCTCCCGTTTACGGAGAAGATCACGACGGTGGTCTACGGTCTGATCCTCATCACGATCTGCAGCACCGTCCTCGACCTGTACCTTTCCGGCTCGCGCCAGTCCGTCCAGGTCTTCATCAATTCCAAGAAATACGCGGAAATTGCGGATGCGATCGTCACGGAACTCCACCGCGGCGTGACCATCATCGACGGCCGCGGCTGGTTTACCAAGCAGCCGGCGGAGATCGTGATGGTCGTCACGCGCAAGACCGACCTGAACCTGCTCCTCCGTCTCGTCAAGGCCATCGACCCCGACGCCTTCCTGTCCGTCGCCTCCGTCACGGGCGTCTACGGCCGTGGGTTCGACCCGATCAAACTCTCCGCAAAGAAACCCTCCGAATAGCGAAATCAGGGGTTCCCGAGGAAGATATGTATCTTTTTCGGGATTTTTTTTGCAACATTCTTGGGGATTCTCTATATTTGGGACGATTATGCGATTGTTCCGATTATTCGTTGCGCTCCCCCTGGCGTTCAGCCTGTCGGCCCAGCCGGTCCAGGTGAGCACCGCGCCCGCCCCCGACGAGGTATCTTTCCGGTACCGCATCGGCAAGGTGGAGGTGGACCCGCGACTGAATCCGAACGCGGAGAATCTCGCCAAACTGGAGACCATCCTCGCGGAAAGGTCCGCGAATATCCAGCGGATCGAGTTGCGCGCGTCCTCTTCGCCCGACGGACCTTATGCCGCCAACGCGCGCGTCGCGCACGAGCGTGCCGAATGGTTGAAACAGTCCCTCTCCGAACGTTTCCCGTCGCTCCCTGCTTCCGTATGGCAGGTGGAAGAAGTTCCCGAAGACTGGGACGGCGTCGCCGATTACCTGCGCAGGTCGACGGAACCCTACAAGAACGAAGCGGCGCAGATCGTGCGCAACGCCTCTCCGAACCGCAAGGAACTCCTGCAGGACCTGTATGCGGGAGAAGCCTGGGATGACCTATATAAATATGCATTCCCCTGGTTGCGTTCCGTCAAGCTGCGGATTTACTATTCCGAGATCGGCGAGCGGCAGGAACAGCCCGTCGTGACGCCTGCGGCTCCGGAGAAGATCGTCCCGGAGGGCGCGTATGCAATCTACTTCAACCGTTCGTCGTCCGCGCTGCAGCAGGAATATGCCGGCAATGCCGGAGAGATTGACCATATCCGCCGGGCGGTTGCGGCCGGCGCCGATTCGCTGGCGATCGTGAGCTACGCATCTCCGGAAGGTACGGAGGCTGTCAATATGTCGTTCTCGAAGAGAAGGTCCGCGACGATGCGTGATTTCCTCTCGAAACAGACCGGTATTCCTGTGAATATGATTTCAACCCTGGACCTCGGTGAAGACTGGGAAGGGTTCGCCAAGGCTGTAAAGGCCACGTATGACGGCGCTGACCGCGAAGAGGTGCTCCGAATCGTGCAGGATGGTACGATGCTTCCTTCCGCGAAGGAAAGCGCCTTGAAGAAGCTGGACGGCGGCCGTACCTGGCAGTCCCTCATCCAGAACCAGATGGCGGATCTCCGCCGCGTCGAAGTCCTCGCGCTGAAGGCCGCCCCGAAGCCGGTCGTCGCGCCGCAGGAGCCTGTCGTGGAAGAGCCGGTGATCGAAGAGGCGCCGGAAGAGGAAGTCGTGGAAGAGGCAGTTGAGGAGGCCGTAGAAGAGGTAGAAGAGGTCGTAGAGGTCGAAGAGGTCGTGGAAGAGCAAATAGAGGAGGCTGCTGAGGAGGTCGAGGAAGAGCTCGAAGAAGAGCCTGAAGAAGAACCGGTCGTGGAAGTTCCTGAGCCTGAGGAGATTAAACCTGAAGTAAAACTTGAGGTCGGCGAGTTTGTCAAGCCGTTGTTCGGCGTATCGACGAACCTGCTTTACGATGCGCTGACGGCCTTCAATGTGGGCCTGGAAGTGCCTGTATCAAGACATTGGACAATCATTGCAGACGCCGTCTATAACGATATGCCGTTCTCCGGCGGTCGGAAAAACAGCCTGATGCTGGGCGATCTCGGCGCCGCCTATTATTTCAATGACAACGGCCCCTATATGAAGGGATGGCTCGTATCTGCGAGCGTGGGCGGTGGTAAATACGACCTTGTCGGGGCGAAGAAAGGCTGGTCGGGGAATATCTATTATCTGACCCTGGGCGGCGGCTACTCTTTCGTATTGGGATCTTCCCTTTCGCCCTGGCGGTTGAAGCTGGCCGGCGGAATCGGTCCCATCCATACGGCTTTCGACCTGTCTGAAAGAAACAGCCAGGGCGATATGGTGTACAAAATGAGCAACACCTTTACCTGGCAGCTCCCTTCCAACCTGCAGGCGTCAATCATTTACCTGTTCCGGACAAAATAATCCTTTTAGATTTTGAAACATTTAGATTTTGAAACAAAACGCGGTTTCAAAGGGTTATTTGTCGCTTTTTGCCTACTGCTCTCCTCCTCATCGAACGCGCAGATTCCGATGGACGGGGAGTTCTTGTCCCTCGATCCGGAGGCAGTAACCGGCCATTCTTTCGGCGCTATCACGGCGATTGCCGTCGGCCCTTCGGACGAGTCCCTGTGGATCGGGACCGAAGATGAGGGGATCCTTCGCATCGGGCGCAACGGGAAAAGAATCCATTATTCCGTCCGGTCGAACCATCTGTTGTCGGACCGGATCTCGCAGCTGACTTTCGTTTCGCCGAGCCTCCTTTATATATTGTATGCGGATGGCAGGTTGGGGCGTTACTCTTCGACGCAGGGATATTCGCAGGGAAATAAACCTGACTCCCCGATTACGCAAATCCTGCCAGGGTATGAGACTGGTACGCTGATCTTCGCGACGGCGGACGGAAAGATTTATCGGATCGATGAATCGTCGCCGGTTCTTCTGGGAGATATCCGTGAACCGGTAGCAACGATGACGCTGGCCCGAGAAGGCTTGGTCTATGTTATCGGGGCGGACAGCCGGAGGGTCGTCTCTGTCTCCGGTTCAGGAGCGGTAGCGTCGGTTACGCCTCCGCTTCCGGATGTGCCGACCTGCCTGTTGGCCCTCGAGGGGGGAGATCTCTGGGCGGGTACCGGCCAGGGGCTCTATTGTTGGGCGCAGGGCGCGTGGACGCGCTATTCTGCTGTGGACGGATTAATCTCGAATCGAATCAAAGCGCTCTTGTTTGATGGGAAAGATGCGATTCTGATTGCTACTTCCAATGGCGTAGAGCGCCTGAATGTTTCAAATCCTAATGTTTCAGGACCTAATGCTTATTTCGCGGGCGAATCCTTCTCCTGCGGAACAAAGCAACTTGGCGAAAACACTGTTTTCTATTTCGGTGGTCCTCGTGGGCTGGCTGCAATCCTGACAGATTCCGCTCCTTTGGCCCTTCCTTGGAGCCAGGAACCGGAGGTCCTTCATAAGTCTGATAGCCGCGGTTTTTCGTTCTGGCATTTGCTGTTCATACTCACCGTTGGACTTGCCGGTTTTATTCTTGGGCGATTCCTTGTTTCCCGTCGTGTGTCCGTGAAACCGGCCAGCGTTCCTATTGTCACGCCTTCCGCTGAAAGACTTCCTGTCACTCCGGCTGAACAAGTCAGTCCTGCCAAAAAGCCGGACACGCCGCCTCTCGATTCTTCCGCCGCCGTTCCTCCGTCCCGTGAAGATATTCTCGAAGCAATAAATAAGCTGAAGAATGCCAATGCTCCGGAATTCTCCTTGAAGGTCTGGAATATGATTGAGGACTGCTATCCGGATCAGGATTTCTCTGTCCAGAATATCGCCTCCCGTCTTTTGCTTTCCCGCGTGCACGTCAACCGGAAGTTGCAGCAGGAAATCGGCGTCTCTCCCTCCGCGATCCTGAAGGCGCGGCGGATGATCGCGGCGCGCGAGCTGATGCTCCAGGGCGGAAAGACGCTTCCGCAGATTGCGCAGCTTACCGGCTTCTCCTCCGCGGCGTTTTTGTCCACCTCCTTTAAAGAGTATTACGGCCAGTCTCCTTCTGAACTAATAAAATCAGCATAGTAGATTTGAGATATGTTTCATTTTCTAATGTATCAATATCTATAGTAGCTTCTTCGTTTATTTCTTCTTACGATTTAAATATCACGACTTTTGTTTTAGACCACTTTTCAGACCACCGGCGAAAAGTGGCCTTTCTTTATTTTGGGACCGGAAACGAATTAACGGTCCTGAGATATGAAGAGTCAATCTGTTTTTCTTTGCCTGTCCGCTACGTTTGGCTGGGCAGTACTATTATTCTTATTCCACAAAGATTTCTTCTTGCACGTGGTTCCGCTTGCTTTGTATGGGGGAGGCGTGCTGCTCGTGATGGCTCCTTTTCCCGGTGAAAACAGCCGGTGGATCCAGATACGGGCGTGGGTCTTCCTGGGCGCCGGCACTTTGCTCGCTGCGCTGGCTCCGTCGTGGCTGCGGCTCTTTGTGTCCTTCGCGCTGGGTGTGGATATGTTTGTGCGCCTGTGGCTGAAATTGCTTCGCGTGCGCAGGTTATTCCGGAGTGATGAAGTTTATAACACGGTGGTGGACCTTTCCAATGGGCTTTATGCGCTCTGGCTGGTGGCTGTTTCAACGGTGGAGGTCCGCTCCTGGTGGATGGCTGTCGCGGTGGGAATGATGCAGTTCGGGGTAGTGTGGCTGTCCCTGCGACTGCGGTTGAAGGAAAGGACGCTGCTGCTGACGGAGAAGCAGGTTCGCGTGATGCGCACGATCGCGCGCACGAACCTGCGCGATCCCCTGGAATATGACTGCTCGATCGAGAACCGGAAGATGATGTCCCTGTACAAGCGGGCCATCGCGTTTATGGAGGAGAAGAAGCCCTTCCTGGACGAGTCGTTCGACCTGGAGAGTTTCGCGAAGCGGATCTTTACCAATAAAGTTTACCTGTCACGGACCATCAATGCGTTGTCGGGCAGAAATTTCCGCCAGTTTGTGAATTATTACCGGGTCCGGTATTCGACGGACCTGGCGAAGCGCGATCCGCGGCTGAAGGTGGAAGAACTGGCGATGATGTCAGGCTTCCATACGGTCGTGTCCTACAATATGGCGTTCCGGCTGTTTATGAATGAGACGCCGAGCGAGTGGCTCCAGCGTTACCGGACCTCGCTGAGTTCCTGACTTGATTTCAGCAGGGGAGCGACGCCTTTCCAGGAAGAGGGGAGCGGCGCAGTGATGTCGAGCTGCGTCTTCTTGACCGGGTGGAGGAAGGAGATGCTGTGGGCCTGGAGGCTGATGCCGCCGTCTGGGTTGGAACGGGGCGCGCCGTATTTCAGGTCGCCTTTGATGGGACAGCCGATGTGGGAGAGCTGGCAGCGGATCTGGTGGTGGCGGCCGGTCAGGAGGCGGACTTCCAGGAGGTGGTAGCGCTCCGTGCTGCCGAGGTAGCGGTACTCGAGGCGGGCCAGTTTGGCTTCGCCGGCGGGCTTGCGGACGATGTAGGCCTTGTTCTGGGCTTCGTTGCGGGTCATCCAGTTTTCCAGCAGCGCCTGCGGCTGCTCCGGTTTCGCGCAGCAGAGGGCGAGGTAGGTCTTGTGGACGGCGCCGGTGCGGAAAAGCTCCGAGAGGCGCTCGAGGGCCTTGCTTGTCTTCGCGAAGAGGCAGATGCCGCAGACGGGGCGGTCGAGGCGGTGCGGCACGCCGAGGAAGACCTTGCCGGGCTTGGCGTCCCGCTGGGCGATGAACGCCTTCAGCGTCTCCGCCAGGCATTCGTCCCCGGTCTTGTCCCCCTGCACGATCTCTCCCGCGCGCTTGTTGATCGCCAGGATATGATTGTCCTCATAAAGAATCCGTTCCGCCAGATCCTTGAACTCTTCTTCCGATAACTTCCTGTATTCCATATATGACAAAGTTAACACTTATATTATTCATTTAAAAAGGTATAGAACGGGAATCTGTCTTTTGGCCGGCCCTGTCCCTTTTTTATGGGCCGGCCAAAAGACAGATTCACGTTCCGATATTATGACAAAATGGCAGAAAATAACAGGTGGCACAGCTTTCGATATGGATGGGAGGCGTTGAAAAAACTGTCGAAAACAATAAAAAAGGAAATACATTATGGGAAAGATTATCGGAATTGACCTCGGAACCACGAATTCGTGCGTTTCCGTTATGGAAGGCAACCAGCCTACTGTCATCATCAACGAGGAAGGTACCCGTACGACCCCGTCCGTCGTGGCATTCACCGACGGCGGCGAGCGCAAGGTCGGCAACGCCGCGAAGCGCCAGGCGATCACGAACCCGAAGAACACCGTGTTCTCCATCAAGCGTTTCATGGGCGAAACTTACGACCAGGTCGGTAAGGAAGTCGAGCGCGTGCCTTACCAGGTCGTCCGCGGCGACAACAACACCCCGCGCGTCGACATCAACGGCCGTCTCTACACCCCGCAGGAAATCTCCGCCATCATCCTCCAGAAGATGAAGAAGATTGCCGAAGACTATCTGCGCCAGGACGTTACGGAAGCCGTCATCACGGTTCCGGCGTACTTCTCCGACTCGCAGCGCCAGGCGACCAAGGAGGCCGGCAAGATCGCGGGCCTCGACGTCAAGCGTATCATCAACGAGCCTACGGCGGCTGCGCTTGCCTATGGCCTTGACAAGAAGAACAAGAATATGAAGGTCGCGGTCTACGACCTCGGCGGCGGTACGTTCGATATCTCCATCCTCGAGCTCGGCGACGGTGTCTTCGAAGTGAAGTCCACCAACGGCGACACCCACCTCGGCGGCGACGACTTCGACCAGGTCATCATCGACTGGCTCGCCGGCGAATTCGCCTCCGAGAACGGCGGCATCGACCTGAAGAAGGACCCGATGGCCCTCCAGCGCCTCAAGGAAGCGGCCGAGAAGGCGAAGATCGAACTCTCGAACCAGACCGCGGCGGAGATCAACCTGCCGTACATCATGCCGGTCGACGGGATTCCGAAGCACCTCGTGAAGACCCTGACCCGCGCGAAGTTCGAGCAGCTCTGCGATGCGCTCTTCCAGCGCAGCATCGAGCCTTGCCGCAAGGCCCTCGCCGACGCCCATCTGTCGGCGTCCGAGATTGACGAGGTCCTCCTTGTGGGCGGTTCGACCCGTATCCCGAAGATCCAGGAGCTCGTGAAGAACTTCTTCGGCAAGGAGCCCAACAAGAGCGTGAACCCGGACGAGGTCGTCGCGATCGGCGCCTCCATCCAGGGCGGTGTCCTCGCCGGCGACGTGAAGGACGTACTGCTGCTCGACGTGACTCCGCTGTCCCTCGGCATCGAGACCCTCGGCGGCGTGATGACCCGGCTCATCGAATCCAATACGACCATTCCTATCCACAAGGACCAGATCTTCTCGACCGCGGCCGACAACCAGCCTTCCGTCGAAATCCGCGTCCTGCAGGGCGAGCGCCCGATGGCGAAGGACAACAAGCAGATCGGTGTATTCCACCTCGACGGCATTGCGCCGGCCCCGCGTGGCATCCCTCAGATCGAGGTTTCCTTCGACATCGATACCAACGGCATCCTGTCCGTGTCCGCGAAGGACAAGGCGACGGGCAAGGAGCAGAAGATCCGCATCGAGGCTTCCTCCGGCTTGTCCGAGGCTGAGATCCAGCGGATGCGTGACGAGGCGAAGGCCAACGAGGCCGCCGACAAGGCGGAGAAGGAGCGGGTTGACAAGATCAACAACGCCGACGCCCTGAGCTTCCAGTGCGAGAAGTTCCTCCGCGAGAACGGGGACAAGGTGCCCGCCGACAAGAAGGCGGCCGTCGAGGCTCCGCTGAACGGCCTCAAGGAAGCGGTCAAGAACCAGAACGTGGCCGACATCGACCGCTACACCGAGGAGCTGAACCGGGTGATGGGCGAGCTCTACCAGAGTATGTCCGGCGCCCAGGCCGGCCCGCAGCCGGGCCCGCAGCCCGGTCCTCAGCCGGGTCCGGAAGCTCCCGACGAGCAGTAGTTAAGATAGCGCTGCCTCAGTATCGCAGAAAGAACTATTTTCCTGAGATCGTCAGAAAAATGCCGACTCAGAAAAATAGTTCTTTCTGCTTTTTTGTATATCTACTTAAATAACAGTTTTACGTAGCTGGTCAGGCTTTCGCGCCAGACGTGCCACTCGTGGGCACCCGGGAAGGACTCGTAGGAGACGTTCTTGTAGCCGAGGCCCTCGAGCCTGCTGACGAACTCCTCCATACCTGCGATGCGGGGATCCTGCTGGCCGCAGGAGAGGTACAGGACGCTGAAGCGGTTGTACTTGGCCGGCGCCGTGAAGATGCCGGGCATTTCGCGTTCGGCGTCGAACGCGGCCATGCCGGCGGAGGTGCCGCCGATCAGGCCGGAGCTGAAGATGCCGACGGCGCCGAAGATGTCGACGTGGCGGAAGCCTTCGTAGAAGGACTGGCCGCCGCCCATCGAGAGGCCGCCGACGGCGCGGCCGCGCCGGTCACGGATGACGTTGTAGTTCTTCTCGATGAAGGGGACGATGTCGGCCGTCAGGGATTCGTAGTTGTCGAAGCTGTTCTGGTAGCGTTTCGCGTTGGCGTTGACCGGGATGTGGAGGGTCGGGGCGGCGTACTGGTTCGGGTTGCCGTTCGGCATCACGACCAGCATCGGGGTCGCCTTGCCCTGCTCGATCAGGTTGTCCAGGATCTGGCGGGTACGGCCCAGGGTCGCCCAGGCGGTCTCGTCGCCGCCGCCACCGTGGAGGAGGTAGAGGACCGGATACTTCTTGCTGCGGTTGTAACGGTCATAGCCGTAGGGCGTGTAGACCGTCATCCGGCGGTTCATATCGTTGGTCGCGGAGTAGTACCAGACTTCCTCGATGTTGCCCTTGTGGTTCGCCTCCGCATAGAGGTCACCGCGCTCGCCGGGGACGATGAGGGCGTTCATAAAGTTGCCGACGTCGCGGAGGACGAAGTTGTTCGCCGGGTCGAGGGTCCGCACGCCGTCGACCGTGAAGGTGTAATAGTA
This sequence comes from Bacteroidales bacterium Bact_14, assembly GCA_001602865.1. Lineage (GTDB taxonomy): Bacteria > Bacteroidota > Bacteroidia > Bacteroidales > UBA932 > Cryptobacteroides. Next base: position 1,088 of record LUZF01000002.1, on the reverse strand, counting down.
GAGCTCGGAGGCCGGCAGGGGATAGCTGACGCTCCAGACCCCGTTGAAGTCCTTGCGCATCGCCTTTTCGGGAGCGCCGGCGGGGAGGGTGTTGAGCCAGGAGGGGTTGACCGTGACGACCGTCGCGTAGGGGGCGTAGAGCCGGAAGGTGACGGTGTCGGCCTTGATTTCGGGGGAGACGATGCTGGACGGGCGGAAGTTCTGGACTTCCTGCGCGGACAGCGAAGCGGCAAGCAGGCAGAAGGCTGCGCTGAGGATCAGGGTAATTCGTTTCATATCAATTGTGTACGGGTTTGATGACGAAGGTGAAGCTGCGGTCGGCGGGGTGGATGCGGTATTCCTCGCGCGGGAGGGCGCCCCAGGAGTTGATGCTGCCGAGGCCCATCTGGACGAGGTCCACGTTGACGTGGGTCTGGCCGTCCTCGGGGAGTTCGAGGGAGTGCTTGATGCCGCTGCGGGTCGAGTCGAGGGTCTCGCGCGCGATCGGGAGGGCGGAGGCGGAGAAGCGGGCGGGTGCGGAGATCTCCAGGCCGCAGCCGTCCTCATCGACGACGCGCATCCATTTCATTCCCACGTGGGTACCGGATTCCTGCGGCTTGGCATAGCCGTAGTGGTACTGCTCCGCCACGGACTGGCGGTACAGGCCCACGAGGGCGGCGGACTGACGGTCGGCGTAGTTCTCGAAGGGGCCCTTGCCGTAGAATTCGAGCACGGAATAGTCGCCCGGCATCGCGAACTCCATACCGAAGCGGAAGAGGTCCGGCGCGCCTTCCCGGATCTCGGACATCGTCTCGGTCACGACGAGCGTGCCGTCTTCGAGCACCTCGTAGGCGACGTTGACCTTGGCGGGCCAGGTCGCCGGATCCATCCAGGCGCCCATCCGGCGCTCGAGGTGCGCGCCGAGGTCATTCTCGATCGGCGCGCGGGCAAAGCAGGGCTGCAGCGGCGCGGAGAGCAGCTCGCGGCCGCCGAGGGTGTAGGAGCAGAGCGCTCCCGCTTCGTCGAAGCGGACGCTCCAGGCGAGGCCGTCCGCGGTCACGCCGCTGCGGAGCGCGGTCGGCGCCGCCTCCGGCATCCGGTAGGCGTCG
>LUZF01000001.1 GCA_001602865.1 Bacteroidales bacterium Bact_14 | reverse complement strand
AGCCTCGTGCGCAGCGGCGGCGCCGTCGTCCTGCGGAGCGCCCCGTCGCCCGAGATGCTCGCCCTGCGCGGCCCCGCGGCGAAGCTGCGCGCTTCTTCGAAGCCCGCGAAGCTCTTCGCCGAGCCCCGCCAGGCCTACGAACTCGTCGTCCGCCTCACCGCCCCGAAGAAGGGCGCCGCCACCTTCACCCTCGCCAACGAGGCCGGCGAGCAGGTCACCTTCGCCTGGGACCGCGCCGCCGGCACCTTCACGATGGACCGCACCGCCTCCGGCTCCTCCGGCTTCAGCAAGGACTTCCCGGCCGTGACCGTCGCCCCGACGGCCGCCTCCGGCTCCCTGGACCTCCGCCTCCTCGTCGATGCCTGCAGCATCGAAGCCTTCGGCCCCGACTTCGCGATGACCAACCTCGTCTTCCCCTCCGCTCCCTACAACCTTATCTCCTCCTCTGGAATCTCCAACTTCACCGTTTATCCCCTGAACCCCTAAACACTCGAATGACATATATATATCGGCAGGGATAGTTCTGGCTGAAACCTGTGGCCGCACGCGGCCTCATGAGCGGGCACAATCCCGAGCGTTGCGAGGGATAGGGACGAGCGGTCGAAGACCGCGAAGGGTTTCAGACAAACTATGCCTGCCGGAAACAAAAAAAAAGGACATTCAAATGAATGCCCTTTTTCTTATATGGAACGAGGTTTAGTCGTTCAGGGAGAAACGCTTGAAGACAACGACTTTGGCTTCCTTGTCAGCCGCGGCCAGCGCAGCCTTCACAGTCTCCTTGTTGTCGCTCATCTGGTACTCCTGCTCCTCGAGGGTGTTCTCCTTGAGGAACTTCTGGACGCGGCCGTTGGCGATGTTCTCAACCATCTGGGCGGGGAGGCTCGCGGCCTTCTCGGCGCCGACGGTCTTGATGATCTCGCGGGCCTGCGCAGCCTGCTCCGGAGTCAGCCAGCCCTTCGCGGTGTTGGACTCGATATGATCCTCGCTGTCCACGTGGGCAGGGTTGATACCGACCTTCTTCAGGGCGGCGTCGACGGCCTTCTGGACCATCTCTTCCTTCGTCTTCTCGACGGCCACGGATTTCTCCGTGTCGAGGACGGACTGCGGGCAGTCAGCGGCGGAGATGGACACAGGGTTCATCGAAGCGACCTGCATCGCGATACCCTTCGCGATCTCGACGGGAACTTCCTTGTTGAAGCCCACGAGCGCGCCGAGCTTGCCGTTGATCTTGTGGATGTACTCGCGGATGAAAGGAGCCTCGATGCTGGCATAGTAAGCGAGCTCGTGCTTCTCACCGGTCTTGCCGGTCTGCTCGGTCACCGCCTCTTCCACCGTGCGGCCGTCGGCCATCTTGCAGGCCTTCAGCCCTTCGAGATCCGCCGGCAGGTTGGCGATCGCCGTGTCGGCGATGGCCTCGGCCAGGTTCTGGAAGTCGGAGTTCTTGGAGACGAAATCGGTCTCGCATCCCAGGCAAACCAGGATCGCCTTGTTACCGGCGACGCGGGCCTTGACCGCACCCTCAGTCGTGTTGCGGTCGGCGCGCTTGGCGGCAACGAGCTTACCCTTTTCGCGAATGATCTCGATGGCCTTGTTGAAATCGCCGTCGGCCTCGACCAGGGCGTTCTTGCAATCCATCATGCCTGCGCTCGTCATCTTGCGCAGTTTCATTACGTCAGCTGCAGTAATGTTCATCGTGATTTCTCCTTTAAATTATTCTTCAGTTTTCGCTGCTTCCTCGGCGGCGGGAGCCTCTGCAGGGGCCTCGGCAGGAGCCTCGGCCGGGGCGGCCTCAGCCTCTACGTCCACGGGCTTCGCGGTCTTGCGGGCGCGAAGCTTCTTCTGCGTAGGCTTCACGGCGGCCTCTTCCTCGGACGCCTCCTTGTCCTTCTCCAGCTTGCGCTCTTCCAGACCTTCCTGGATCGCCTGGCAAAGGATGTTCATAATGCACTCGATGGACTTCGTAGCATCGTCGTTCGCCGGAATCACGTAATCAATCGGGGTAGGATCGCAACAAGTATCAACCATCGCGAATACCGGGATGTTAAGACGATTGGCTTCCTTGACGGCGTTAGCCTCTTTCTGGATGTCAACTACGAAAAGTGCGGACGGGAGACGGCTCATATCCTTGATGGAACCGAGGTTCTTCTCCAGCTTCTGGCGCTGGCGGTCAACCTGGAGGCGCTCTCTCTTGGCGAGTTTGTCAAAAGTACCATCTTCCTTCATCTTGTCGATGGTGCTCATTTTCTTGACAGCTTTGCGGATGGTCGGGAAGTTGGTAAGCATACCGCCGGCCCAACGCTCCGTCACTGAAGGCATATTCACAGAGGCTGCTTTTTCGGCAACAATGTCTTTCGCCTGTTTTTTGGTGGCTACGAAGAGGATTTTGCGGCCCGAGCGGGCGAGCTCCTTCATCATCTCGGCAGCCTCGTCAACCTTGACGATCGTCTTGTGCAGGTCGATGATGTGGATGCCCTTCTTCTGGTCGAAGATGTAGGGAGCCATCTTGGGGTTCCACTTGCGGGCCAGGTGGCCGAAGTGAACGCCTGCATCAAGCAATTCTTGGAAATTTGTTCTGGACATTTTCTTGTTTTCTTTTTTGTTTTTCTCTTTTCGTCAATTCCCGGGTAGTGAATGTTCAGTCCCGAAAATTTTCCGCAGTCCGGCAACCACCCACGGGATGGTTTCAAAACCGGTCCTGTGCAATAAGGCAATACTCGTAATACTAACGTTTGCTGAACTGGAAACGTCTGCGGGCACCCGGCTGGCCAGGCTTCTTACGCTCAACCTCACGGGCGTCGCGGGTCAGGAAACCGGCAGCTTTGAGCGCGGGACGGTAAGCTTCCTTGTCGATCTCGCAAAGGGCGCGGGAGAGACCGAGGCGGACGGCTTCAGCCTGACCTTTGATGCCACCGCCTGCGATGGTCACCTTAACGTCGAACTGGCCTTCCGTCGCGGTGACGGCAAGGGGCTGGTTTACGATGTAACGGAGCGCCTCTTCCTTGAAGTAATCTTCGAGGGGACGGTCGTTGATCGTAATGTTACCTTTTCCGGCTACAACATAAACGCGAGCTACGGCAGCCTTACGTCTTCCAAGGGCGTGTACTTGTTCCATTTGCTCTGTTTAAATTTGATCCAACTTAATTTCTTTAGGGTTCTGGGCCTGGTGCGGGTGCTCAGGGCCTGCGTAGATGTGCAGGTTGCCGAGGATGTCGTCACCAAGACGGGTCTTGGGGAGCATACCCTTGACTGCTCTCCGAATGAGTTCTTCGGGCCTCTTCTCGAGGATTTCCTTCGGCGTGGTGAAACGCTGTCCACCCGGATAACCGGTGTAACGCGTGTACACACGCTCAGTCATCTTCTTACCCTTGAGCGCCACTTTCTCGGCGTTGACCACGATGACGTTGTCACCACAGTCGACGTGGGGAGTGTAGCCCGGCTTGTTCTTGCCGCGGAGGACAAGCGCAATCCTGGAAGAAAGACGACCCAGTGGAAGATCCGTAGCGTCGATGACGACCCACTCTTTCTCTACAGTCGCTTTGTTGAGCGAAACTGTCTTGTAGCTTAAAGTGTCCACTGTCTTGATCTTTAACAGGTTAATAAAAAAATTGCGATCCCTTCACATTTAAGGGGTCGCAAAGATACGAAGAATTATTTTATTAAACAAAGTAAAGTCTTTCGGAATTCCTCCCGCTCCTCGTCGGAGAAGAACACTGCGCGGATCGGAACTTCGAACATCCGCTCCCGCAACCCGGGCGGCATATCCCCGTAATCCCGAAGGCGTTGGGCGTCCTTTTCCGTGGTCGCGAGCGCCGCCGTCGGGTTCTCCCGGGAGAGTTCGCTGATGCGCCGGATGTCCGCGGCGGAGAAATGGTGGTGGTCCGGGAATACGATGCGCTTTACTATTTTATAGGTATCGCTGAGGTAGTCGCGCAGCGGCTTGTCGTTGGCAATGCCCGTGAAGAGGATGAGGCGGTGGGAATAGATGTACCGGGGGTCGTACTCCGGGAAAACGCCTTCCGGCGCGTCGTAGCCCACGGTCGTGAAGAAGATCTTCGGGCGCGCGTCACCCAGGTCGAGGCGCGCGATGGCCTCCTCGCGGTCCTGCTGCGTCAGGTACGCCGGACACTTGGTGAAGAGGATGATGTCCGCGGCGCGCAGGCGCACGGGCAGGTCGCGCAGGCGGCCGTAGGGCAGGAGCCTGTCGTCCGCGGGCTGGCGGCCGTAGTCGACCAGCGCGACGGTCGCCGTCGGCGTCAGCCTGCGGTGCTGCATCGCGTCGTCCAGCAGGATCAGGTCGGCCGCCGGGAACTCCTTGTCCCGCGTGCGGCGCGCCTTCTTCGCGGTGGCGAGCATCTCAGGATGGCAGAGGAAGGTGCATCCCTCGACGCGGTCCCCGTCGACGGCCACCGTGACCTGCGGGAATTTCCGCTTCACCTGGATGGGCTCATCCCCGCAGAACGCCGCCGTTCCCTCCGGCAGGACCTGCTGGAAGCCCTTCGAGGTGCGCTTGTACCCGCGCGAGAGCACGGCGATCTGCTTGTCCTTCCACTCCTCGCTTTCCAGGAGCATCCGGAGCAGCATCTCCGTATGCGGAGTTTTCCCCGTGCCGCCGGCGGTCACGTTCCCGATGCACACGGTCGGCACCCCGGCGGCAGCGCTCTTCCGCAGCCCTTTATTGAACATCAGGTGCCTGAACTTCAGCGTCAGGCAATACAATCCATTCAGTATCATACTCCATATACATTTTCATCGCGCGCGGGCGCGAAGTCGCCCCAGCGCTCCGCCACGGTATCCAGGAGCCGGTACAGCTCCTCCGGGTCCCGCTCCGTCACGAGGCGGATGCGGGTGTCCTTGAAATCCGGCAGGCCCTTGAAGTAGCAGGACAGGTGGCGGCGCATCTCATACACGCCCGTGACCTCCCCTTTCAGGGCCAGCGACAGCGCGAGATGGCGTTTGGCCAGCGCCACCCGTTCCCGCACGCCCACCGGCGCGAGACGCTCCCCCGTCGCCAGGAAATGCTTGATTTCCTTGAAGATCCAGGGGTTGCCGAACGAGGCGCGCCCGACCATGATGCCGTCCACGCCATAGCGGCTGAAGCATTCCGCAGCCCGCTCGGGGGTCGTAATGTCGCCGTTGCCGATGATGGGGATGCGCATCCGCGGGTTTTCCCTGACCTTGCCGATGAGGGTCCAGTCGGCGCTGCCCTTGTACATCTGCTGGCGCGTGCGGCCGTGGATGGTCAGCGCGGCGATGCCGCAGTCCTGGAGGCGCTCCGCCAGCTCGACGATGATCTTCGAGCCTTCGTCCCAGCCGAGGCGGGTCTTGACCGTGACCGGCTTGCGGACCGCTTCGACGACCGCTTTCGTAATCGCGACCATCTTGTCCGGCTCGCGCATCATCCCGGAGCCGGCGCCGCGGCCGGCGATCTTGCTCACCGGGCAGCCGAAGTTGATGTCGATGACCTCGCAGCCGTGGCCGCCGGCGATCTCGTCGGCGTGGTCCGCCATCCGCGCGGCCTCCACCATCGATTCGGGGATGTGGCCGTAGATCTGGATGCCGATCGGGGCCTCCCCGTCGGAGGTACGCATCTTCGCGATCGCTTTCGCGGCGTCGCGGATAAGCCCGTCCGAGGGGACGAATTCGGTATAGACCATATCCGCGCCGCATTCCTTGCACACGGCGCGGAAGGACGCGTCGGTCACGTCCTCCATCGGAGCCAGCAGCACCGGCCGCTCCCCCAGGTCCAGGTCCCCTATCTTCACGGTACAAAGAAAGCTGCCCTTCCGGACAGCTTCCGAAGCTAGACGGTCAGGATGTCTTTCTCCTTGGCGGCGATTACCTGGTCCACGGATTTGACATGCTTGTCGGTAATTTTCTGGACCTCCTCTTCGGCCTCCTTTTCGGCGTCCTCCGAGAGACCCTCGTTCTTCTGGGCCTTCTTCAGCTGGTCGATGGCGTCGCGGCGGATTCCGCGGACGGCAACCTTGGCGTTCTCGCCGGCGCCGCTCGCCTTCTTGATCAGCTCGCGGCGGCGCTCCTCGGTCAGGGCCGGGACGATGCAGCGGATGATCTCACCGTTGTTCGACGGGGTCAGGCCGATGTTCGCATCCAGGATGGCTTTCTCGACGGCCGGGATCAGGGATTTCTCCCAGGGCTGGATCGTCAGCGTCTTCGCGTCCGGGCTGCCCACGGAGGCGACCTGCGGAATCGGGGTCATCGAGCCGTAGTAATTCACCATCACATTGTTGAAAATGGACGGATTCGCCTTGCCGACGCGGTAGGTCTTCAGGTCTTCCTCCAGGAAGGTCACCGTGTCCTGCATTTTCTGGTCGGCATTCGAAACAATTTCCTTTGCTCTTTCTGTCAACATAACATTATCAGTTTTAGTTCTTATTCTACTTGTGGACCAGGGTTCCGACCTGCTCGCCGCGCAGGATCCGGGTCAGGTTCCCGGGGCGGGTCATATCGAAGACGATCACCGGCATGTCGCCGTCCTCGCAGAGGGCGAAGGCCGTCTGGTCCATTACCCGCAGCCGCTCTGCAATCGCCTTGCCAAACGTGAGCTCGTCGTATTTCGTGGCTTTCGGATCCTTTTCCGGGTCCGCGGTATAGACGCCGTCCACGCGCGTTCCCTTCAGGAGCGCGTCGGCGCCGATCTCCAGGGCGCGGAGCGCCGCGCCGGAATCCGTCGTGAAGAAGGGGTTGCCGGTCCCGCCGGCGATCAGCGCGACGCCGCCCTCCTCGAGGAACTTCACCGCCGCGTCGCGGACATAATAGCGGGCGACCGGCTCCATCGGCGTCGCCGTGAAGACCTCCGCCGCCACGCCCTGCGAGCGGATCGCCATCGCCAGGCCGAGGGAGTTGATCACTGTCGCGAGCATACCCATCTTGTCGCCGTTGACGCGGTCGAAGCCCTTGCCGACGCCCTGCAGGCCACGGAAGATGTTGCCGCCGCCATTCACGATGGCGACCTGCATCCCTTCCTTGACCGCCGCGGCGATTTCTACAGCCGCCGCGTTCAGGCTGGCCTCGTCAATACCTTTTCCCGAAGGGCCTCCCAGGCTCTCTCCGCTCAGTTTCAGCAATACCCTTTTATACATAGTAAATTCCGTTTTATACCGCCATCCAGGGCAGTTTCGAGCGGAAACAAATTTACGAAGAAAATTATGAAACTTGCAAGAAACGGCCTATATTTGCATAGATAACGTGTGTATGATTATAACCTGAATACCCTATGTTCATATTCAATTCTTCCATCGGCAAAAAGTTCATCCAGAGCATCACGGGTGCCTTCCTTATCATCTTCCTGCTCCTCCACGCGACCATCAACTTCTTCTCCGTCATCGACTCCCTGACCGGCAAATTCGGCGCGGTGGCAGCGGACGAGAAGATCTTCTCCGCGGGAGACGGCCTCTTCAAGCTGGGATGTGACTTCATGTCCACGGGATTCATCTCCATCATGGTCCCCATCCTCGCCCTCGGCTTCATCATCCACATCGCCTACGGCGGCTGGCTGACCTGGCAGAATATGAAGGCCCGCGGCGGCCTGAAGCGCTACGAGGTCCCGAGCAAGGCGGGCGCCGATTCCTGGGCCGCGAAGAACATGGTCATCCTCGGCATCCTGATCCTCGGCTTCATCTGCTTCCACCTGACCCACTTCTGGGCCAAGATGCAGCTCCCCGAGATGTTCGGCGTCGGCAACTATGAGAACAACCCCTACCTCCTGCTGATGGTCACCTTCGGCAGATGGTGGGTCCTCGTCCTTTACATCATCTGGTTCGTCGCCCTCTGGCTCCACGTCAACCACGGCTTCTGGAGTATGTTCCAGACCGTCGGCTGGAACGGCCAGACCTGGTTCAAGCGCCTCAAGGTCATCGGCATCATCGTCTCGACCCTGATCTGCGCCGCCTTCACCGCCACCGCCATCAACGCCTTCATCCAGGCCCAGGTCCTGCTGTAGTGCCCGTGGCAGTTAATTAACTGATAATCACTATATTAAAATAAACGGAAGACCTCGAAATCGAGGTCTTCCGTTTGCGTTAATTAGCTATTCTACAACACTTTAGCTGCCACGGGCTAAATCGCCTCCGTCTTGTCGCGGAGCCAGAGGGCGACCTCCGCGGGGAGGCGCGGGGCGAGGGCGCGGAAGACGCGCTCGTTGTAGGCGTTGAGCCAGCGTACCTCATCGTCGGTCAGGAGTTCCTTCAGGATGATGGAGGTATCGAAGTGGCAGAGCGTCAGCGTTTCGAATTCGCGCCAGCGGCCGAATTCGTTCTCGCCGGCGTCGCAGCAGAGGACGAGGTTCTCGTGGCGGACGCCGTGGAGGCCTTCGCGGTAGATGCCGGGCTCGTCGGAGGTGATCATTCCCGGGAGGAGGGGCTGGCGGTTGAAGTTCTGGCGGATATCCTGGGGACCTTCGTGGACGCCCAGGAAGAAGCCGACGCCGTGGCCGGTGCCGTGGCCGAAGCTGCGCTTCGTGCGCCAGAGCGGCTCCCGCGCCAGCGCGTCGATCTGGCAGCCGGCCGTCCCGGCGGGGAACACCGCCATCGCGAGGTCGATGTGGCCTTTCAGCACCAGCGTGTAGTCTTCCATTTCCAGTTGGCTGCAGGGGCCCAGCGGGACGGTGCGGGTGATGTCGGTCGTGCCGAAGAGGTACTGGCCGCCGGAATCGCAGAGGTAGAGGCCCCGCGGCTCCAGCAGGGGCGCATTTTCGCGCGGGGTAATGTAATGGGGCAGCGCCGCGCCCGGCCCATAGGCAGAAATGGTCTCGAAGCTGTCGCCGCGGTAGCCGGGAATGGCCGCGCGCAGCTCGCCGAGCCGGCGCGCCGCGTCCCATTCCGTCACCGGCTCGCCCGCCTCGAGCGAGGTCTCCAGCCACCAGAGGAACCGCTCCATCGCGAGGCCGTCCTCCAGGTGCGCCTCCCGCATCCCGTCGATCTCGACGGGGTTCTTCAACGCCTTCCACAGGCCGACTGGCGAGGTCCCGCAGACCAGCATCGCCGGGTCCAGCAGATTATAAATATGGTAATTCAAGGTACCGGGGTCCACGAACAGGCGGCCGAAGCCTTCCGCGAGGCTGAGCGGCAGGTCGTCGTACGGCAGGACGGCGACGTCCGGAAGCTCCGGGACCTCCTGCCGCGCGCCCTTGCGCACGAACCAGCGCGCCTCGTCCCGGCTCACCAGCAGGAAGGAGATGGCCATCGGGTTGTATGCGATGTCCGACGCACGGACATTCAGCAGCCAGGCGATCTCGTCGAGCGCGGAGAGGAGGGCGGCGTCGCAATCCTGCGCGTCCAGGAAGGCGCGCAGGCGGGCGAGCTTGCTCGCGCGCCCCTCCCCGACGACCTCCTCCGGAACCTCGTAGACCCCGGTCGACGGAATCGCCGGCCGGTCCTCCCAGAGGGCGTCCAGCAGGTCGGGAACGCTGACGATGCGGACTTCGGTATCCTCGCCGAAGGCCGCGCGCAGCCCTTCGATGCTGCTGACCTGCTGGCAGAGGCCGTCCACGGCGATGTGGACGATGTTCCGGCCCGGGAAGGCCTGCGTCGCAAGCCACTCCGGAATCAGGACCTGCTCCGGAACGCGCGTCTTATGGAGCTGTACGCCGGTGCCATCGAGCTGGGCGAGGGCCTGGATGAAATAGCGGGTGTCGGTCCAGAGGCCGGCGTGGTCCGCCGTAATGACAAGGTCTCCGGCCTCGCCGGTGAATCCGCAAAGCCATTGGACCTGCTTCCAACGGTCCGCCGGGTATTCACTGCTGTGGGGGTCCGACCCGCCGATGACGACCGCGTCCCAGCGGTTCCGCTCCATCAACGCACGGAGCTGCGCAATCCTGGCTTCGTAGTTATTTTCCATTTGTTCCTGTTTGGTATCCAAATTTACTAAATTATTTATACCTTTATTGAACTGACCAGCCATATTAAAAACCACTAAACCCATAATCGAACAATGAAAAAATTATTGATCCTCCTCTCCGCAGCGCTGCTCTTCGCAGGTGCGGCCTCCGCACAGGAACTTGCGAACTTCCAGCGCCAGCAGCCTGTCGTTTCCCCCGAGGTCTCCAACGGCAAGGTGACCTTCCGCCTCAACGCCAACTATGCGACCTACGTTAAACTCGCCGGAAACTGGACCCGCGAGCAGTATGACATGCAGAAGGGCGAAAACGGCATCTGGTCCGTCACCATCGACGCCCCGGAACCGGAAATCTACACCTACAACTTCATCGTCGACGGCGTCTCCGTCAACGACCCTGTCAACTACATGGTCCAGCGCGACGGTACCCGCTACCTCAACATGCTCTTCATCCCCGGCGAGCGCTCCGCGAACTACAACGAGTGCAGCCAGCGCGGCACCGTCAGCGCCGTCTGGTATGACAGCCAGATCCTGGGCATCAACCGCCGTATGATGGTCTATACCCCGTACGGCTACGAGAAGAACAAGAACCAGAAGTACCCGGTCCTCTACCTCCTCCACGGCGGTGGCGGTGACGAGGAAGCCTGGAGCTCGATGGGCCGCGCCGCCCAGATCCTCGACAACCTGATCGAGCAGGGCAAGGCCGTCCCGATGATCGTCGTGATGCCGAACGGCAACCCGAACCAGCAGGCCGCCAACACGATGGGTCTCCCGACGATCCAGCTCGACCGCAACGATCCGAAGTTCGCGAACGCTTATGTAACCAGCCTCGTGAAGGAAATCATCCCGTTCATCGAGAAGAACTACCGCGCCATCCCGAAGCCGACTTCCCGCGCGATCTCCGGCCTCTCCATGGGCGGCGGCCACACGACCTCCGCGACGGCCCTCTTCCCGGGCACCTTCGCCTACATCTGCCCCCTCAGCTGCGGTATCCGCGAGAGCGACCATCTCGACGCTGACCTCCAGGGCATCAAGAAGGCGGGTTACAAGCTCTACTGGGTCGGCTGCGGCAGCGACGACACCCTCGCCTACCAGAACACCCTCGTCCTCGACAAGGCCCTGACCCGCAACGGGATGGAGCATACGATCTTCATCAGCGCGAACGGCCACGAGTGGCGCAACTGGCGTCTCTACCTCAACACCTTCGCCCCGCTGCTGTTCAAGTAGCCGCCATTGCTGACAAAAAGACAGTTCCCAAAATATTTCCGGAAAAATGGAAAATTTTGGGAACTGTCTTTTTGTCTATCAATATACTTTTAGCAGCGCAAAAACGGTCGCTCCGCCAGTATAATATAATCCCAAGACTAGTCCAGGCGGCGGAGGTGGCAGAGGAGGAGTTTGCCGTCGGCGTCGCGGAGGTGCATGCCGTTGCCGAGGCAGTATTTCCAGAAGCGGCAGTCGGCGCAGGCGTCCTTGCGCATCCAGCTGCGGTCGCGGTAGGGGACGAAGCGGGTGTTCCAGACTTCCATGAAGTCGTCCTGGTAGATGTTGCCCTGGTAGTAGTCGTTGCGGATGCTGGTGCAGGCGGAGATGGACCCGTCGCAGAGGACGCCGCCCACCGTGACGCCGGCGTTGCACATATAGAAGTGGTCACGCACATCCCCTTCGTAGGGACCCAGGAAGCCTTCGCAGCCGTAGCTGGCCTGGATGCGGCCCTCCCGGCGCGTGGCCTTGATGAACTCCATCAGCGCGCGGAACTGCGCATCGGTAACCTGGAGCTCCGGATCCTCGGCGCCCCGGCCCAGCGGGAACACGGTGAACATACGCCACTCCTTCACCCCCAGCCCGACAAGCAGGTCGCGGATCTCCGCCAGGTGGTCGAAGTTGCGGCTGTTGACGCAGGTGACCACATCGAATTCCACCTCCCCGGAGGCTGCCACCATCCGGATAGCCTCGACCGCCTTCGCATAGCATCCCTTGCGCCCGCGCATCCAGTCGTGGTCCTCCCCAATCCCGTCGAGGGAGATGGTCAAGGCACGCAGCCCGCTGCGCAGCAGGCGCCGGTAGCGCTCCGGCGTCAGCAGCATCCCATTGGTCACCATGCCCCAGGGGAAGCCTTTTTCATACATCACCCGGCCGCACTGCTCCAGGTCGGCGCGCACCAGCGGCTCTCCGCCGGTGACGTTGATCATAACTTTGTGGGGATCCGTCGCGGCGGCGACGGAGTCCAGGACGCGCGCGAAGTCGGCGATGGGCATGTCCTTGCAGCCGGCCGTGGCCTTGCAGTCGCTGCCGCAATGGCGGCAGGCCAGGTTGCAGCGGAGGGTGCACTCCCAGAAAAGCAGCCGCAGCGGATGCTCCCGGACCGTCTGGTCCCGCAGCTTCCGCGCGATGTCGAGCGCCAGTTTCCGCCTGAGCCCGAGCGCTTCCATTATTCGGATTTTTCCTTCAGGGTGCCCTTGAATTCGAGGGTGTATTCGCCGTCGTACCAGTGGTTGTCCCCTTCCTTGGTCTGGGTCAGCTTCAGCTCGCTGCGCTTCAGGACGGCCGTCTCGAACGAGCCGTTCGTCTCGCCGTCCACGTCCGCGAGTTCCACTTCCATATCCTTGTTTTCGCCGTCAAACCAGGCAAATTTCATCAGGTCCGCACTGATCTTTCCGGACCGGTCGGTATAGAGCGTGTCGTTGTACCACTCCGCATCTTCGGCATTCAGGCCCCTCGGCGCCACGATTGCACGGATCCCTTCGACTGGCTTCCCTGCCTGGTCGGTCACCTCTCCGATTACCTTATAATCCGCGTGGGGACAGCCGTATTCACAGCGAATGACCCCGAAAGGATCACAGGAGGTAAACCCCAGCAGGCTCAGCAGCCCGCCGAAGATCCAGGTCCATAGTTTATTCACTTTCTGTTTCATCTTTTTTCCTTTTACTGAAAGAGAAACACACAAAGTCCGTTTATACGTCTCAAAAAAAACGGCTGTTGCCAAAGATATGCATTATTTTTGAGACGTGTTTTCGCCGGATACGTGTTTTATGTGTGAAATGAAAGTTGAAATGAAACATATGGCCGTCGCAGCCCTCGCAGCGCTGCTGCTCGTTTGTGCCTGCACCAAATTCAAGGAGAATCCATACGCCACATCCATCTGGAGCGGGGAATTCCCCACCCAGACCCAGAACGGGACTACAGGAGAGCTGGAAGACCAGACCGGAGTCATCTGCCTGTATTTCCGCAAGGACGCGGAGGAGTGCATCGTGGAAACCGGAATTGCCGGGTTGTTCGCGGTCAACCGGAAGACATATCAGGCGCGCTGGTCGAACCAGGTGACCTTCACGCTGTATGAAAGCGCCGAAGGCCAGTCCCTCGACTGTTATTCCGGGGGCATCTCCGGCTCGACCCTGACCCTGCAGGCACTCAACTGCGATGGGGTTGCCGCGACGTACAAGCTATACCGGGTGCTGCCAGAATGAAGATACAGACAGGATGATGCGTGTATAAGGATCTGGATGAGCAGGCGCTGGCCAGGTGCTGCTCACAGTTAGACAGAATGGCGGAGGATGAGCTGTATAGAAGATATGCGGCAAGGGTGTATACGCTCTGCAGGCGATACCTCGGGGATGGGGATGAGGCGGAGGATCTGATGCAGGATGCCCTGATCCAGGCGCTGGAAAAGATTGGAAGCTACAGGTACGTCGGGAAGGGTTCCCTGTATGCGTGGATCAGCCGGATTGCCATCAACAAGGCGCTCAACCAGATCAGGAGGCAGCGGTGGAGGACGGTTACGCTGGATTTCCGGCTGGAGGATTCCCTGCCGGAACCTACGGAGGAGGAGATGGCGGGGGTGCCGCAGGAAAGGCTGCTGGAATGGATCGCACGGCTGCCGAGGATGCGCAGGGCCGTCTTCAACCTGTACTGCATCGACGGCTATTCCCATAAGGAGATTTCAGGAATGCTGGGAATCAGCGAGAAAGGCTCGGCCGGCGTGCTGGCGAAAGCGCGGAAACAATTGAAAGAAGACATACGACGTTATCTGAATGACCTGGACGGATGAGAAAATGGGAAGACATAGTCAAGGATAAGCTGGAAGGGTACGAGAGTGCGCTTCCGGAGGGAAGCCTGGGCGCGTGGCGGGCCCGGCGGGCCGGGGGCGTCGCGCCGGAGGGCGCGGGG